>NZ_JANPLK010000080.1 GCF_031426495.1 Gemmatimonas sp.
AAGGCCTTGGTGGCGAGCCAGATGAACACGCAGCGAATCGTCACGAAAAAGACGATGAAGATGGCTGCATCGGTCCAGCTCCAGCGTCCTGGCATCAGAAAAATCTAAGCGGGAGAGCGATGTGGTTGAAAACGCTGGTTCACGCGTTCACGTGCAGCCTAGCCCTTGTTGCCTGCGCTGGCACGGTGGCCCGGTCGCGGTCGCGCGTGAGCGATATGCCCGTCACGTGGTACGCCGGAGGCATAACCTGTGACGCCCGCCCAACGTTCCGTATACATGAGTACCGGGAGGGCCTCTACATCCTGCGGCAGCCCGCCTGCACGAACTACGAGAAGCCGTTTCTCTACCTGCTCATCGGTAGCACGCGGGCGTTGCTGATCGACACGGGCGCCGGCGGTATCGACGTGGCGGCGCCAATCGACAGTCTGCTCACCGCGTGGCGCGCGACGCACGGCGGCGCTGTACGTCAGCTCGTGGTGGCGCACAGTCACGGCCACGGCGACCATACCGCTGGCGACGCGCAATTCCGTGACCGCGCCGGCATCGTGCTCGTTCCCCGCGATAGCGCGGCGGTGTACGCCTTCTTCGGATTTCGCGCGCAGCGCTCCGACGCGCAGCGTACCGACGCGGTGTCATTCGATCTGGGCGGTCGCATGCTGGACGTGCTCGCCATTCCGGGACACGAGGCCGCGAGTGTCGCCTTTTACGATCGAAATTCGGCCGTACTCCTGACGGGTGACACGTTCTATCCGGGGCGGCTCTATGTGCGCGACACGGCGGCGTTTGCCGCCAGCACGGCGCGCTTGGTCGCGTTCACGGCATCACGCACGGTGTCGGCGATCCTCGGCACCCACATTGAGCAAGCGCGTACGCCGTTCACGGACTATCCGGTGGGCACGGTTGACCAGCCGGATGAGGACCGACTCGAACTCTCGCGTGCCGATCTGGTCATGCTCGACTCCGCCGTTCGCACCATGCGCGGCCGATTTACCCGCACGCGCTTGCCGCGCTTTACGATCTGGCCGCGCTGACGAACGTCGCCGCTTGGATGCGTCATGGACGCAACATGGTCGCGTCATCGTCGCAGCATCGTCGCATCATGGTCGCAATATCTGCACACGCTGGGTCCGCCTCCGGGAGAAGCTCAGCGATAGCGGACGCCGCCCACCATCACGAATGTCACCCGCCGCGTCGCGCCGATGTCACGGGACGGATCGCCATCGACGGCAATGAGGTCCGCTTCGTAGCCCGGCACAATGCTGCCGATGCGGTCGCCGAGGCCGAGGGCTTCGGCACCGACGCTCGTCGCCGAGATGATCGCTGCCATGGGCGACTGACCTGACTTCACGCGACAGAGCAACTCGTCGGCATTTCGCCCGTGGGCGAGTGCCACCGCGTCAGTGCCGAACACGATCTTGAGCTTCGGGACGCGCAGCGCGCGCGTGTACATCGCGCTGGCCGTAGGGATGGCCGCCTTCAGTGGTGCGAGTGTGGAGTCGGTGAAGCTGTAGGCGTCAGGATGGTCGATGTAATTCTGGAACACGAGACAGAGTTGCGGATCGAAGATGGTGCCATGCTCTGCCATGAGCGTGAGCTCGGCATCGGTGACGAAGATCCCATGCTCGATCTGGGTACACCCACCGAGGACTGCAGCCCTCACGCTCGCCGCACTGATCGCATGCACCAGCGTGCGCAATCCGAGTGATTTCGCCTCGCCGCAGATCGCGGCGATCTGTTCGTTGGACAGGGTCTGCGCACCGCCCGCGCCCAAGCCGCTGGACGCAAAGAGCTTGATCAGGTCTGCCCCCTGTGCTTTGAGCCCGCGAACCAGGACGCGCATGGAATCGGGCGACGGACGCGTACTGTTGATCGGCGCGAGCGAGGTGAGCAATCGCGGCCCCGGAATGCGGCCTCGGGAAATGGCATCTCGCAGCTCGCTGTCTTCGGGTCCACCGATGCTCTGGATCGTGGTAAACCCCGCCATCAGTGTGGCGTACAGGTTGCCGGCCCGCGCCAGCGCAGCCTCGGTGGGCGTATCACCACTGCGCGGGGAATTCCGCTTACCCTGCTTGTCGACATACCAGCCGGGATGCGTGTGCGCGTCGATCAGCCCGGGCAACAGCGTCGCCGCGCCAAGCTCAATGCGGGTCGCGCCCGAGAGCGTAACGGGCCTCGTGCTCACCCGCTCGATGCGACGCCCCCGCACCACCACCCACACGTTGTTGAGGCGCCCGCCACGGCCGTCGAGCATGGTGCCGGCGTGAATGACGGTGAGCGAGTCGGGGAGTCGGCGTGACGCGAGTGCTGGCCGAGGAAAAAGACTGAGGAGGCAACCGGCCCACAGGGCCACGGAGAGCGTGAGCGCGCGTCGATTCATGATCGGTGTGGCGATGTGTATGGCTGTTGGCTATCGGGTCGCGCGCACGAATCGCTGCATCCGGGCAGCGAGGAACTCGGCGGCCCGCCACTCGCCGTAGTACCACGGATTCCACGGGCGCAGGCCGGCGGTAAAGCCCACATGTCCCCCGCGCGCAGGGAATTCGAGCTCGACCTGATCGTTCTCGCGAACCGCGTGTCGGACCTCCTCCAGCACGTCGGACGGCAGGAACGGGTCGTCGACCGCGCTGAGCAGGAGCGTCGGGAGCTGAATCCGCGCCAGATACGGTAGAGAACTGGCGCGGGCATAGTAGTCGGCCGCGTCGCGAAAGCCGTGCAGCGGCGCCGTGAAGGCGTCGTCGAACTCCCAGAGCGTGCGGGCGTTCTGTACCCGGCGCAGCGGGGCCAACTCGGGATGCCGGTCAATCTTGGTCAGCGCCTTCGGGATCAGCGACTTGAGAAAGAACTTCTCGTAGATCGCACCGAACCCCCGTCCAATATGGCGAGAGGCCCTGGCGAGGTCGTACGGCACCGACATCCCGACCGCGCCCACGACCTGCTCCGGAAGCACGTCGCCGAACTCGCCGAGTAGCTTGCACAGCACATTGCCACCCAACGAGACGCCCATCAGGCCGAGGGGCGCGTCGGGGAATTCGCGGGAAATCTGCTCGACAACCCACAGGGGGTCGGTGGTCTCGCCGGAGTGGTAGCTGCGCGGCAACCGATTCGGCTCGGTGCCGCACGTGCGGAAGAGCAGCAAATCGGCCGCCCACCCCCGCTGACTCGCCTCGCGGAACATGGCGCGGGCGTAATGGGAGTGCATGCCCCCCTCGAGCCCGTGAAATAGCAGGAGTCGGGGAGCCGCTGCACCCTCGGCGCTCTCCAATCGCGCGATCTCAACGAAGTCGCCGTCGGGGGTGTCCCGGCGCTCCACACGGACGGCTAGCGCGGGCTCCCGGCGGCCGATCCGCCCCCACAGCGTGGCGCTGTGAGGATCCGGAAGCCACCAAGCTGGCCGATAGGGGCGCGATGTCGTGGACATGGAGACAATATGTAGAGTGTTCGGCAAGGTTCCTTCCCCTGTCACCCCCCCACGTGATTTCGCGCCTCCTCAGGAACCTGACCTTTCAGGTGCTCGTTGCCGTCTCGCTTGGCATTCTGCTGGGCGTCGTCGCCCCGGATACCGCCAAGTCGCTCAAGCCCCTCGGCGACACGTTCATCAATCTCGTGAAGATGGTGATCACGCCGATCATCTTCCTCACGATTGTGCACGGCATCGCGAGCATGGCGGATCTCCGCAAGCTCGGACGCGTGGGTGGCAAGGCGCTGCTGTACTTCGAACTGGTGTCCACGCTGGCGTTGGCGATCGGCTTGATCATCGTGAACGTGACCAAGCCCGGCGCCGGCCTCGACATCTCGACGATGCAACTCGGGGACGTGAGCAAGTACACGACGGCCGGTGCGCAACAGAGCACGCTCGAGTTTCTGCTGCACATCGTGCCCAGCAACATCGTGGCCGCGTTCGCAAGCGGAGAACTGCTTCCGGTCGTGTTCTTCTCGGTGCTCTTCGGCGTCGCGCTCACGGCGGTGGGTGATGCGGGACGCGACATCGCCGATCTGCTGGTGCGATTTCAGGCCGTGTTCTTCAAGATCGTCTCGATGGTCATGGTGCTCGCGCCGATCGGCGCCTTCGGCGCCATGGCATACACGGTCGGTGCCTTCGGACTCAAGACGCTCGTACCGCTCGCCCGGCTGATGCTCGACGTGTATGCCACGATGGCCGTGTTCGTGTTCGTCGTGCTCGGATTGATCTGCCGCGCCTATGGCTTCCGGATCTGGAAGTTCCTGCGTTTCATCAAGGACGAGATTCTCCTGGTGCTCGGCACGTCGAGTTCCGAGGCCGCGCTACCGCGCATGCTGATCAAGCTCGAACAGTACGGCTGCGCGAAGCCCATCGTGGGGTTGGTGATTCCCACCGGCTATTCGTTCAATCTCGATGGCACGAGCATCTACCTGTCGATGGCCACGATCTTCATCGCGCAGGTGTACAAGGTGGACTTGAGCCTCACCCAGCAGCTCACACTGCTTGGCATTCTCATGCTGACCAGCAAAGGCGCCGCCGGCGTGACAGGCTCGGGCTTCATCGTCTTGGCCAGCACCCTCGCCGCCACCCGCACGGTGCCGGTAGAAGGCGTGGCGCTATTGCTTGGCGTGGACCGCTTCATGTCCGAAGCGCGCGCGATCACGAACCTGATCGGCAACGGTGTCGCGACGCTGGTCGTGTCACGGAGTGAAGGCGCGTTCGATGATGAAAAACGGAAGATCGCGGAGGCCACGGGGGCAACCGTGTGATCTCGCACCGGAAGTAATTTGGGTGCGAACGTGTGGTCGTCCGGTTGAAGTACCGCTTCGGCACCTCCGCACGCACCGCTTCCGCTAGTCGCCCACACGCTCACCCCCAAATAGCTTCCCCTCGGAAATCACACCATGGAAACCGTGGTCCAGGTTTTTGGCACCAAGAAAAGTGCCGATACGCGTAAAGCGCAGCGCTTCTTTCAGGAGCGCCGCATCAAGGTGCATTTCTGTGACTTGGCGGAACGACCGGCGTCGATCGGAGAGCTCAAGCGCTTCACGCAGAAGTTCGGCGTGGACGCGATCATTGATCGCACGTCGAAGCGCTTTCTCGATCTTGGACTGCGTCAGGCGCTGTACGGCGAGGAGCGTTGGCTCAGTATCCTTTCCGAGGAGCCGTTCATTCTGAAGCAGCCGCTCGTGCGGTTCCAGAACAAGGTGTGCGTTGGCGTGGACGAAAAGCTGTGGAAGGAGTGGCTCGCGTCCTAGCTCACGCGGTGTACCGCGTACCACAGTGAGGGGAGCGCCGCGCTCCACGCCAGGAGAAACCGATTGAGTCCGAAGAGTGCGGCTGTTGTCGCGTGAAATGTGAACGCCGCGGCGATGACCGCGAGGCAGGCAATGGGATCGAACCACGCCAACGGGGCGAGGCATTCGAAGCCAATCACGCCCAGCGACGCGACGCGTAGCGCTGGCAGGTCGTTCGGAATGCGACGCGGCACCCAGGCCGGTACACCATACGCCGGGAGCGAGAGAAAGGCCGACAGCGCCTGTCCGTTCCACCAGCTGGGCTCCCTCGCTTTCACGATGCCGGCGCGGACGTACGACAGCGTGAGCTGCGCGGCGATGTAGAGCACGCCGCCCTCGTGGACGACGCCAGCCACGTTGGAGAGCTGCGCCACAGCGAGCCCGCCGAGCACGGTGAAGAGCATGGCATCGCTGCCGCCGTTCACGTTCCCGCGAAAACGCAGGGCTGCAAGCCACGAGGTGAACGCCAGCGCCGCAGCGGCGACGCACCCTGCGCTTGTGCCCGGTGCAACCGCCAGGATCGCGGCAAGCGCGAGCTGCGCCATGAGTACCAACGTGAACGCGCGCGGGCCGAGCAGCCGCCGCCAGATGCCCCACTGCTGAGAGAGGAACGGTGCCCGCCACACGCCGCGATCGGAGAGCGCCTGACACGCAGCGAGCAGTTCGAGCGCGTTGACCGCGGCCGCCAGCGCCGCGAGGCGGCACATCCAGACAATGGTGGTGGTAAGCAGGGCAGGGAGTTCGCTCACGAGGTCCCACGAGCGTTCGGTCGCGTCAGGCAATCGCTCTCGTACACGACGTCCATGGCGCCATCCTCATCGTCGGTAACGACCAACCGAAGCTGCCAGCCGTCGTATCCGGCCGACTTCGCCAACGCGTTGCTGGCCAATGCGTTCTCGGCCAACGCGGTCACCAGCGCCAGCGACTCCTGGCAGGCGGCCGACCGTTCTCCGAGCTCGACCAGCTCAGTGTACCATCGCTCAACGAGCGTCTGGGCGGCCAGCGTCTGCGTGCCGGCAGGATTGAAGACCACGTGCCACCAGCGACGGGGCGCTGGGCGAACCACAGGGTCCCACGGGCTCGTCGTACCGTTGCCGAAAAGCAGTCTGAGCTGGAGGGTGGGTGGCAGGCGGGCCACGTCGAAGAACTCCCACGCCGGAAACAGCTGACGCAGTAGCGTTGAGGAAGGCGTCGTCATGGACAGAAATGTACGGCAAGAGCGGTCCGGAGCGTTTTCGCTGACAGGCATTCTCCCGACAGCAGGAGTGGGGAACCCCCGATAACGTATCGGGTTCAGTCGTCGCAGACTGGGGACAACGGAGGTGGATGTGCGCACTCGAATACGGAATGTCTCGCCGCGACCACGTGTGACACGCGACCTTCCGGTGGAATCACCGGACGCACTGGCCGCTGCGCTGGTGAGTGACGCGATACGTCGCCGTGGGGCCCGCTTCACTGGCGAGCCCATTCGAATCGCGGTGCTGGATCGCAATCAACTCTCCCGGCAGGCGCTGACCGCGCTGCTGGCGCGAGATCCGCGCCTTCATTTGGTCGGTGATTCGTCCGAACTCGAGCAGTGCATCAGCCACGCGACGCATCGCGCAGCGCAGGTGGTGCTGCTGTCCGCCGAGCCGGACGCGGCTGCCGTGATCAAACAAGTCGCGGCGTTGGCAGCGCTACCCCTTGGGCCGCACGTGATCGTGCTGAACGGCGCGCAGCACCCCGACGAAGTGCTCGAGGCATTCCGCGCTGGCGCGTACGGGTATTTGCCGTGGAGCGCCTCCTTCACGGAGCTGATCGAAGCGATCGAGATGGTCGCTGACGGCATGAGCTATGTGTTGCCAACGACCGCCAAAGCGCTGGCCACGGGACTCCGCACGCCGCCGCTGGTAGCGCCTCTGGGGAGTTCGTGTCTCGACGTGCTGAGCGCACGGGAGCGCACGGTCCTCGAGCGCATCGCGCGCGGCTACAGCGGACCGGAAGTTGCCGAGCAGTTGGGCATTACGGTGAAGACGGTGGACACGTATCGCCATCGCATTCACGAGAAACTGGGCGTGCATCATCGCAGCGACTACGTGCGGATCGCGCTCGATAACAACCTCCTGCACCGAGAGCCGGCGTAGTATCCGGCATCGTGTGAGGCGTTCGCCCGGCAGACGAGCCGAGGCAGCGACCTGAAGTTCTGCGTCCGCGATGCACTCCCCGCACGTCCCGATGGAGATCCTGATGTCTACCTCAATGCCGCAACCGTTCGATGCACAGCCGTTCTCGCCACTCTTGTCACCCGCACTGGTACAGCGCACGGTGTTCGACAACGGCGTAGAGGCGGAGATCAGCCTGATCGCCGATCGCACGTACACCCCCCGTGACGATCGCGAGTTGCTCGCGGCATCGACGCGCGCGCTGCGCGATGCGTCCCATGTGCCGAAGGGTCGCGTGGTCGCGAGCGTGCGTGGCGGCACGGTAGTCCTCGATAAACGCACGTCGTTCTACTACGAACGCGCGGCGGCTGAGTGTGCGGTGCGTTTCCTCGACGGCGTGCGCTCCGTCGAGAATCACATTCTGGTGGAGCCGACGGCCCTGGCCGATGCCGTGCGACTGCGTATTGCCGACGCGCTGCTCCGCACCGCGGTGAACGAGGCCACGCACATCGCCGTGCAGGCGGTTGGCGGAACGGTCATTCTGCAGGGTGTCATTCAATCCTCCGCCGAACGCGACGCGGCTGAGCGCGCGGCATGGACCGTTGCGGGTGTGCACTTGGTGATCGACAACCTGATCGTCAGCGCATAGCCACGTGACGCAAGCTGTTCTTTCACGTTCTCCCTTACCGGAGCCGGCAATGCCGACCCATGCGCCGAACACTCGTCGTGCGACCGACCTGCTGAACACCTTCGCGCCGACGGTCGCCCCGGCGGGGCCGATTCTCATCGCGACCGATACCTCGTCCGCCTCCGATGCCGCGTTTCCGATGGCGCGTCTGCTCGCTGCATCGCTGAATGCATCGGTGGAAGTCGTGAGCGCCCTGCGGCCGAACACCATGCCGATGTATGCGTACGAGCCCGTCCCGTATTGGACGCAGGCCGAGCCGTATCTCCTGGACGGTCGCCAGTCGGAGATCGACCGGCAAATCGGGCGTACGACGCCCGTTGGCACGGCGTGGCCCGTGCGGGTGCGCGTAGGTGAGCCACTCACGGAGATTGTGGAAGATGCGCGCGCGATCGATGCGCGCGTGATCATCGTTGGTCGCGGACGGCACTCCATGCTCGCCCGGGTGTTCGGCGGCGAATCGGTGCTGCGGCTGCTGCAACTGGGCGATACGCCGGTGTTGGCCGTCGAACCGGGGTCGGACACGCCGCCGATGAATGTGGTGATCGCCACCGACTTCAGCGCCTTCAGTCTCTATGCGGCACAGGTTGCCATGGGCCTGATTGCGCCTCCGGCCACCGTGCGGCTGGTGCACGTGGGTCCCACGCTCAGCGAACCCGATGCGGCGAACGCGGCCATCGTGGATGGGTACACGAATGAGATCGCCACAGGATTCGCTCTACTGAAGGAGCATCTTGAGCCGCGCGGCTTCATCGTGGAAACTGTCTCGCTGCAGGGCAGTCCGTCGGCGCGTCTGCTCGAGTATCTCGAGACTTCTCAGGCCGATCTCGTGGTCACGGCTACCCACGGCTACGGTTTCCTGCGTCGGATGGTGCTGGGTAGCGTGACCACGGACCTGATACGCTCGGCGCCGTGCTCGGTGTTGTGCGTACCCGGACGCGCGCGCACCATCGCCGCGGCTCGCGCCAACGCGACGGCCAAGCAGCAGACGCGCACGTATGCGCTCGACGTGCTCGACGCCGAGCTTAACGCGTTCACCACGCGCAACGCCGGTCGCTCCTGCAGCATCGAGATGGATCGTGTCGATCTCGGCGCGCAGTCGCTGGGGCACGGCATGCCGCTGGTCGGCGCCACCTATGACAAGCACGATCGCAGCGTCTCGCTGATGTTCGGTGCATCGAGCCTGCTCGGTGAGCACCTTAGTCATCGCATGCAGGGGTGCGAGTCGGTGCACACCATCTCGAATGCCCAAGGTCGGGATCAGGTCATGCGCATCGTGCACGACGGTGGCCAGACGCTGTTGCTGCTCGATTGAGAGCTGCGACCGCGCGGGTCACTAGCGCTCCAACCCGGCGGCGCGTGTGAGGCGGTCAACCTGCCGCAGCACTGCGTCACCGGTCGTGCTGTCTCCGGCCGCCCGCGAACCAAAGCCCAGCAGCTGTCCGGTAATGACGTAGGCAGCCGGAATGGACACCGACGGCGAGTCCACCCATTCACCCTGAGCCAGCAAGGCGGCTGGTGCACGGTACGATTGCCACAACGCCCGCGTGCGCTCCAGGTCGAGATGACCACCGGGATAGGCCATGTACTCCGGGTGCGATGCAGCTGGCTCGTTCAGCAGTCGCTGCGTAAGCCCCTGTGTCACCACGTAGTCGTTCAGACCAATGCCGCGCGGATAGCCGCCAATGGAGAAGTGAATGGGTCGCGCGGGGAATGTGGACTTGATGAATTGCAGCACCATCAACTGATCCCGTGTGAGATAGCCCGCCGGAATGACGGCATCGATGCCCGCGTGTTGAAATCTTGCCGTTTCCTGCAGCTGCAGATACGGCGGAACGGCGTCGGTCTCGGCCGCGGTCAGTGCGCCGAACGCTGTGGCCGGCACGGTCGTACTCAAGGCCCGATAGGCCGCAATACCACTGCCGTCGTACGGCACGGGTGGCCGCTGCAGCAGCTGTCGTGCGTACCAATCCGTGTTCAGATACGGTACCAGCGCGATGGTGACATCGGGACGTATGCCTTCAACAAACTGCGCGTACCAGACGGGAAACGAATCATTGTCGCCGTTGGTGATCAGCACGCCATTGGGTTCGACCGACTGCAGCAGGTCACGCGCCCAGAGCGCCGTGAATTCGTGTCCGCGCCGCGAGGCAGACCCGCCGTTCACCAGCAGCGGCACCAACGCCAGTGACATCACGACACTGGTGCGCGCCCACGTGGCTCGCCGGGACAGCTGCTGCCACAAGGCGCCAAGGCCCATGCCCACCCACACACTCCAGGTGGCGAAGCTCCACAAGTAGAAATAGTCACGGTCGCGGACTTCGCGGTTCACGCTGTCGCCAAGATCCGGTGCTTGTGAAGCACCGTACTTGAAGTTCAGATACACGATCAGTGCGGGCGTGAGCGTGAAGATGAGTGGCGCCACGAACGCGAACGAGGCGCGGTCACGCTGGAAATGACGCACACCACCGAACACGCCGAGTGCCAACACGCCCAGCGCGAGCAGCTGTTGCGCTCGCGGGTGCTGCTGCCACGCGTCGCGCATCCATTGCCATTCGAAGTACTGCCACCACATACCGAACTGTGCGCCGATCGGCGCCTGACGCACGGCGACGTTGTGTCCGCCGTACTGCTCTCGGCTCACGTTCGACATCAGCTTCGTCCACGTTTCGGCGCTGAAGGTACACGACAGCTCCGGCGCGCCGACGCAGGCGGTGGGTTCACCCACATTGATCACCGGGCGATGCGCGGCGCGAATGGGTTGAAACAGAAATGGCGTGAGCCCTATGCTCATCATGAGCGCGGCCGCACTCAGCGTGCGCCATCGCAGCAACGTGCCCGGACGGCGCAGCAGGACGAACAATCCCACCGCTGGTAGGGGCAGAAAGCCGGCGGGGTGATTGGCGTAGCCCATTCCGCACAGATAGGCGATGAGCACGAGGAAGGCATTGTTGCGCGTGTCGTGCCAGCGCAGTGCACACCACGCGGATACCGCGAGGCCGAGCATCGCCACCGTGTACACCTTTTCGTTCACGACGCTCTGGTTCCACACCGTGAAGGCGGTGGCACCGATCCACGCGGCGGCAGCAGCGGTGACCAGTCGCGGCACGCGCGGCATGTCGAACCCGCGCAGTGAGCGATGCGCCACCAGAAACCAGCAACCGGCCGACAGAGCACTGGTGGTGGCAGCCAGCAGATTCACCCGCGCGGCGTAGGTCAGCGATACGGGCAGCAGCGATGTCGCCTGCGCGAACGCGTGGGCGAGCAGCACGAACATCGGATTCCCCGGCGGATGCGGAATGCCGAGCACCTTGGCGGCGGCGATGTACTCGCTGGCGTCCCACATCGCCGTGGTGGGCGCGAGCGTGAACGCATAGAGCGCGAGGACCGCGAGCGAGACCACGGCCGCCGCGCGGTACGGCGGCGCGTCTTCCTCGGGTGAATCGGATCCGAATGCGTTGCCGGCTACGAGGATCGCGATCGGTACGAACACGACGTAGCCAAGGGTGAGCAACGCCGCGGCCAGGTCGGTGCCGCCGCGCCACAGGTCGACATAGCCGGCCAACAGGGTGCACAGCGCGAACAGCGCGCAGCCAGCGGGGGCCCCGCGCGAGCGGAGAGCGTGAAGCAGCATGCGTTGTGTCTGGAGAAAGGGCGATCGCGCGTCGGCGATCAGTGTGGCGAATCAGTTCTGCGCGGGGAGCGGTGCGGCCGGGATGACACGCTCACGCATCGGGGTTTCGCTGGCGTCGCTCACGACGAAGGCGAAGTCGAGGGCATCGCGGGGCACGAGCACGCGCGCCCGCCACTCGTCGGCCTGCGGCGAATCGCTGGCCATAGCGGTGCTACCGCGATGCCAGCCGTTGAACGTGCCGATCACTTCGGCCGCACCGATATGCGGTCCGCGAATGGCGAACTGCACGATCCGTAGGGTGTCGAGCAGGCGTGCGCCAAGCGAGTCAGGCGCGCCGACGGCCGGCACGACGGTGTCGCCGAGGACGACGGCCGACGTCTGCAGCTGCGCCATCACGGCGAGCTGGTCACCGCGATGCACCGACACCATGAAGGCGAGCATGACGGTGAGCAGCACGCCGCCGGCGCCGGTGAGCGAGCCGCGGCGCAACCAGCGTGAGGCCCGAACTGCGGCCGGCGCGGACAACCGACGCGGAGCGGGGAACCGACGGACGGCCTGCATGATGGACTCCGGCGAGCCACCCCGACTCGTGACCGGTGCACGCAGCGCGTCGATCGCCCAGCCGGGAAGCGAGGGAGGGATCTGGTCAGTCATGAGACTCAGGCATGGAGGTGCTCCGCGAGCAGGGCGCGTAGTCGGGTACAGGCGCGTTGCACGCGCATCTTGAGGGCGGACACGCCGACCCCGGTGATTGACGCCATCTCTTCATAGCTCAACTCGTCGGCGAAGCGCAGGACCACGGCCTCCCGGTGTTCGGGGCTGAGCAGAGCGAGCGCCTGGGCGAGATCGGTGCGTCGCTCGGCGGCTTCGTGGTCCGATTCCGCAGCGAGCTCGGCGGGCACGCCCGAGCGCTGCCCAGATAGTTCGGTATCGAACCGTGCATAGCGGGCCATGCGAGCGGACCGCGTGCGGCACTGGTTCACGAGGATGCGCAGCAGCCACGCCCCGAAGCGGTCGCCTCCGCTGTCGTCACCACTGCTTCTGGGCCGGTAGCTCCCGAGATGCCGGTAGGCGCGCACAAACGCGTCTTGCACCGCGTCCTCGGCGTCGTCGGAGTCAGCCAGCAGATGTGTCGCCACGCGCAGACAACGGGCGTGGTACCGGTCAACGATCAACGCGAAGGCGTTGACGTCTCCGGCCAGCACCCGTCGGATAATCGTGGCGTCGGCCGTAGTGGCCTCAGGCGTGGACATGCCCAATAACTCGCGGAAATCGGGGATCGTCACAAGTTGGGGGAAACCAACGTGGAGATCGTGTGGCTGGCTACTCCGGTACACCGCTGGCGAAGAAACTGGGCATCGTGGAGGGCACCGTGGTGCATGTCGTGCACGAGCCGTCGCACTACAAGACGCTGCTCGACCCGCTGCCGTCGTCGGTGCGCTTTCTGTCGCGGCTCACACCGGCGGCGCAGGTGGTGCACCTGTTCACGGCCGAGCGCGCTGAACTCGCGTCACGACTCACCGCGTGGCGCACCGCGCTTCCGGACACCGTCGTGATCTGGGTGTCATGGCCAAAGAAAAGCGCCAAGGTCGCGACGGATATCACGGAGGATACCGTACGCGCCGTGGCGCTTCCGTTGGGCTTCGTCGACGTGAAAGTGTGCGCCGTCGACGAGGTGTGGTCGGGTCTTAAGCTCGTGGTGCGGAAAGAACTCCGCGTCGCCGGCGGGCCATGAGGCCAACGGCAGCCAAGCCGGCGGCCATCAGCAGCACTGAGGACGGCTCGGGAACGACGGTGACGAAGCCGCGGATTTCACCGCCGCCAGACGTCGTGGTGTGGATGTTGAAATAGACCTTGCCGGCGTTCAGGCCGGTTGCAAACGCGGCTTCGGCAGTGGCTGTCGTTCCACCGTTTGCGGTAATGAAGGCGGCGTTCCACGAGCTGGGCAAGCTGAGATCGAGCAGGGCCCCAAACGTCCCGCTCGTTAAACCGCTGGGAAATCCCGCGAGCGTCGGCGTGGTACTCGCCACGCCGACTGTTCCGGCGAGCGCGACCGCGGTGCAGCAATGCAGGTGCGCTGCCGTGACGTTCCCTGTGAGTCCGGAAAACGACGTATTGATGCTCAGCGTGCGATTCGTCGCGTTGTACACAAACAGCGCGAAGCCGGTGCCTGCCGACACGACGGGCGGTGACTCATTGGCCCCGTTCAGCGTCGCGCTGTACGTCTGCGCTGCCGCCGTCGAGGCGACCGAAGCAAGCCCGAGTGCCACACCGATGCTCAGGCTGCGAATGCTGAAACGATTCATGAACCCCTCCCTGTCGAAGACGATCTCCGGGCTCGCCGCATTGACGAGCGCAGACGTGTCTGGCAGCACAACACGCGCCAACGCAGCTCTACTCGTCCCCATCAGGCTACTTCCACGCGGTAACGATCGCTTCACCGATCCGACCGATCACGGCGTTTCCTTCGGCGTCCACCCAATAGCGCGTGTCCGTGTTTTCCTTCGTGAGCACACAAGCAACGACGCGCGCTGGCAGCGAGAACACACCACAATCGGTGCGTGAGGCATCCACATCGCCGCTCTTGTGCGCGAGGCGTGTGCCGTAGGTGAACCGGGCCAGTTTCGAGTCGTCCTGATTATCGGCCAGGATGCGAAGCATGGTCGAGTCTGCTGCCGTACTCACCGCTTTACCTTGCGCCAGCAGCGCAAAGAGCTGCGCCATCTCATTGGGTGTCGTCACGCCCAGTCCGTATTTGGCCGAGCTGTCGGGTGCGACGCTCGCGATGCGTGTCATCGAGCCGCTGTGCACTTTCGTGTGCGCGAGTCCAAGCGCTTCCATCTTCTGCCACACGCGCCGGATCTTGATACGATCGAGCACGAGATTGGTGGCCGTGTTGTCGCTCAGCGTGCTCATGAGATAGGCCACGTCCCACAGGCGCAACGTGAGCGGGGTGCGCAGATTCTGCAGCTGCCCCGCACCGCCAACCTTGTCGATCTCCGTGAGCACGATGGGATCGTCGAGCGTGAGCTGCTTCTTTTCCGCCAAATCGAACAGCGTGACGAGAATCGGCACCTTGATCAGCGAGGCCGTGGAGAATGTCTCGTTGCCACGTTGTTCGAGATGCTCACCCGTCTCGAGATTCGTGATGCTGTATCCGACCACACCGCGGTGCGCGGCGGACAGACTGTCGAGCGTGCGGCGGAGCACGGCTGTCTTCGTGCTCTGCGCGTCGGCGTGGCGCTCGAAGGCGAGAAGCGACAGCGTACACAACATCGCGAGGGTTCCGCGCACGACGCGGCTGGGACGAGCGGACATAGCGGCAGGCTCCGGCAGAGCGAACAGGAAGGGCGAGGACTCTAATGTGCGCCTGGTTGCTTCGCGAGGGGAGCGTGCTACGATCAAGATATGCCTCGATTTCTCTCGACCGCGCTGGCGTCGATCACGATGCTGGCCACCATGCTGGTGCCGTCGATGCTGGCCGGCTGCAAGAGCGCGCCCACCGCTCCCGGCTTTCCCGAGGGCTCGGTGCGGGTGCTCTTCATTGGGAACTCGCTGACCTACACCAACGACCTGCCGGGCATGTTCATGGCCGTCGCGCAGCACGCGGGGCGCACGGACGTGCGGGCAGCCGGTGTGGCGTTCGCCGACTTCGCCCTCGAGGATCATTGGGCCGAGGGCACGGCGCGGTCGTCGCTCGCGAAGAACCGGTGGGAGTACGTAGTGATGCAACAGGGGTCGTCGGCGCTGGCGGCCAGCCAGAGCACCCTGCGCACCTGGAGCCAGCAGTTCGATCCCCCAATCCGAGCGGCCGGTGCCACGCCGGTGCTGTTTATGGTGTGGCCGACGGTTGACCGGACGTTCGATTTTCCTGCCGTGCGCGAAGCGTACACGAATGCCGCCGTCGCCATCGATGGCCTGTTCGCGCCGGCCGGTGATGCGTGGGTGGCCTACGGAAATCTCAACGCGCTCTATTCGGCCGACGGACGGCATCCGACCGCTGCCGGCACCTACCTCGCGGCGATCGTGCTGCTGGAACGACTCACCGGCATTCGGGTCGAGCTGCTACCGGCCACGATTCCGGGCTCGGCCATCGCACCGAACGATGTGCGTGCGCTGCAGCGCGCTGCGCGTACGGCGCTCGATCGCAATCCTGCGCGCCCGCGTGCCGTGCCGCAATGACCGCGTCTTTGACGGCCGACTTCGCTAAGTTCGGACACATGTCCGGACCGAAGTTTCGACGGCGGAGGCGCTGATGGAGATTTACAAGCAGTTCACTTTTGAAGCCGCGCATCGGTTACCGAATGTGCCACCGGGGCACCAGTGCGCGCGGCTGCATGGGCACTCGTTCGAAGTGACCGTCCACGTGCGAGGGCCGCTGTCGGCCCACGAGGGATGGGTCATGGACTTCGCCGACCTGAAAGCGTCGGTCAAGCCGATCATCGACGAGCTCGATCACTATTACCTGAATGATATCGCCGGGCTGGAGAATCCGACCAGCGAAGTCATCGCGCGGTGGATCTGGCGTCGTCTCGTACCTACGCTCGCCGGTCTGAGTCAGATCGTAGTTCGGGAAACGTGTACATCAGGGTGCGTGTATCGCGGCGAAGACGAGTAGCGGATGCCCCTATTGGTCGAGCGCGCTCGTGATGATCTCGACGAGCGTGTCGATGGACATGGGTTTCTGCACCACCTCGACGACATTCGCCCCACGGGGGCCGTCGGGACTCACGTCGCGGCTGAAGCCGGTCATGAGTACCACGGGAACTGCGGGATAGCGCACGCGCAGCTCTTCGGCGAGGCGATCTCCCGACATGTTCGGCATGGACACGTCGGAGAGAATGAGATCGGGCCGGACGGTGCCCTGATCGAGCTGACGCAGGGCGTCCTCGCCATCGTGGCTCGTGACGACAGTATAGCCGCGCCGCTGCAACGCCTTCGCCAGCGCCCGCGCGAGGAACGGTTCGTCGTCGACCAGTAACAACGTCCCGCCCGACGTGGAGATGATCGACGCTTCTGGTACGCGTGGCGTGGGCTCCCGATCAGCGAGCGGCAGTTCGATACGAAACGATGTGCCTTCGCCGAGCGCCGTATTCACTGAAATGGTGCCGCCGTGCGCCAGCACCGCCCCGTGCGCGACGGCCAAGCCCATGCCGTTGCCTTCGCCCATCGCCTTCGTGGTGAAAAACGGTTCGAAGATTCGACGTGCGGTCTCGGCCGACATGCCGATGCCATTATCCTGTACGGTCAGTACCGCGACCTGACGACCGGTGGCGTCGAATTCGGTGTGCAGCGTGACCGCAACCGCCGGCGAATGCGTTGCGCGCACCGCGTGCTCGGCGTTCACGCACAGATTGACCAGCATCTGTTGAAGTTCGCTGGCGTTCCCGGAAATGTTGACGGGCTCCTTCGGAAGGGCGACCTCGAGATGCACGCGCGTCGACATCGTCGAGCGTACCAGGCGGACACTCTCGACCGCGAGCGCGGTGAGGTCGAGTGCACCGTACGGCGTATCGGCCTGCCGACTGAAGGTCAAAATCTGTCGGATCAGTTCGCGGGCGCGCGTGCTCGCAATGCCGATGGACTCGAGCTCGTCGACCACCGCGGCGGGCACGTTGGGTTCGCCGAGCGCCAGATCGACATTGGCCAGGACCACCGCGAGCATGTTGTTGAAATCGTGCGCGATGCCACCGGCGAGTGCGCCCAACGACTCCATGCGCTCGCTCTGTTTGGCCTGCGCGGCCGAGGTCAGGCGCTCGGTCTGGTCTTCCACCGTTCCCACGAACCCGGTGCACCGTTCGCTCTCCGTAACCGCCGCCAACCAGAGCCGAAACGCACGGTCTTCCTCACTCCCATGCACGCCGACGCGCCGTACACGGAACTCCGTGATCAGGTCGGTGCCGGCGCGACTCGCGCCCGCCAGTTCGTCGGACACGCGATCGCGATCTTCGGGATGCACGTGCACCAGAATGCCGCCAGTGCGTGACGCGTCGGTCGAGACCCCGAGCATCGACGCCAGTCTCTCGTTCACGTACTGAAACTGGCCGGTCGGGTCGGCCAGAAAGATGCCGAGCGATGACGCCGACGCGAGCGTGCGAAAGCGCGACTCACTCACCCGCAGCGCGTCCTCGCTCACGATGCGCGCCGTGACATCGTGCGAGACCACCGACACCCCGTACACCTCACCGGTTTGATCGAACATCGGGCTGACGGTATGGTCGCGCACATAGTCGATCCCGTCGAAGGTCGTGCGCGCCGATCCGTGCACGACCGTGCCCTGCAGCGCACCGTCGTACCACGATTTCCAGCGATCGCGCATCGTGGCATCGGTGCTAGCCACGAAGACGCTGTCCCCGATCTCTGGACGGCGATTCGTCATTTGCTCGATGACGGCGTTGAACGCCGCGTTGGCGCTCTGCAGCCGATACTCGCGGTCGACCACCCAGATCGGCGTCGGCGTGTTGTCGAGGACGGTGCGCAACCGGTTCCGCTCATTCACCAGCTCGCCGACCAGCCGCCGGTAGAACTCATCGGGCGCGGGCGCGATCGGTTGCGGCAGATGCGTGAGCGGCGGGGCGGGACTTCGTCGGCGCGGTGACAGATCCACCGCGTGGCCCATCCAATGGTCCGGCTGGTCGGGAATGAACGCGCACACCAGCAGCACTGGCACGCGCGACCCGTCCTTCCGGAAAAATTCCTTCTCGTAGGGCACCGTAAAGCCACCGCTGGCGGCGGCTTGCCGCATCTCGGCATCATCAAGGTGCAGAAACTCGGGCGGGGTCAACGCGCGCCAATCGATGCGACCCGCCGCAAGCTCGTCCTGCGTGTACCCGATTATCCTCAGGAAGGCATCGTCAGCGGCCGTGATCTTCGCACCCGTGCCCCACATCACGCCCATCGGCGTATCGTATGCGCGTGACCCTGCGAACGGCGAACCCATGACGGCAATCAGCTGAAGACAGGGAGGAGTAGACCTCCGTGCGTTCAGAGGCCCAGGCTGACTCAACCATAATCATACCGCTATGACCGAAAGTATGCACGTTCCGGCGTCGCCCGGTCAGTACGCCCTGTCGCCGATCGTCGCTGGCGTGTGGCGCCTGGCCGATTGGACGTGGAGCGCGGCCGAACGGCTGACGTGGATGGAGGGGTGTCTCGATCTCGGTGTCACCAGTTTCGATCACGCCGACATCTACGGTGGCTATCGGGTGGAAGAGCTGTTCGGCGAGGCGTTGGCGTTGTCGCCGAGCGTGCGACAGCGCATGCAACTGGTGAGCAAGTGCGGCATCCGGTTGCGCCATCCCGCGCGCCCGGCGCACCGGATCAAGCACTACGACAGCTCGGCGTTGCACATCATCGCGAGCGCCGAGGAATCGCTGCGCCTGCTGGGCACGGACTATCTGGATGTGCTGCTGTTGCATCGTCCCGATCCATTGATGGATGCCGACGAGGTGGCGCGAGCGTTCGACGAGCTGCGCACGTCGGGCAAGGTGCGGTACTTCGGCGTGTCGAACTTTACCCCGGCGCAATTCGACCTGCTGCAAAGTCGTACGCCACTGGTGACGAACCAGATCGAGCTGCATCCGCTGCATCGCACGCCGCTCACCGACGGCACACTCGATCACTGCCAACGGCGGCGCATCCGCCCCATGATCTGGTCGCCACTGGCCGGCGGCAAGTTGTTCACCAGCGAAGACGTGGCGGCCCGCCGTGTGCGCGGCATGCTGCAGCAGATCGCCACCGGGCACGGGGTGAGTGCGGCCACGATCGCGTTCGCGTGGCTCCTGCGTCATCCGAGTCGCCCGATTCCCTTGGCGGGCTCCGGACGGTTGGAGGCCATGCGCGAAGCGGTGGCGGCGCTCACGGTGCGTCTGGATGCACAGGAGTGGACGGAGATCTACACGGCTGGCACGGGGATGGACGTGGCGTGATCGCGTGAGGACAGCGAACGGCAACGGCAACAGCGGGAACACGGATGAAAAGGGGATATCTCGGATTACACAGATAAACAAAAGCCTTGAGGTGTTGCAGGAAGATCAACGATGCGAGACGTACACACGGCGCGGCTTATCTGTGCGATCGGTGTCATCCCTCTAAGATCCGTGTTCCCGCTGTTGCCGTTGCCGGCGCCGGTGCTGTTCGATGCGGCCTAGCGATTACCCCACGCTTGCAGGATCACGTCGAGATCGAGATCAGGCGCCAGGAAGCAGCCGTGGCCGTGGCCGTGGAGCACGCGCATGGCGGCGTTGGGGACACGCGCCGACATGTAGGTGGCTTGCTCGACCGATGCAATGAGGTGGTCCTCGTCGGCGGCGAGAAAAAGCGTCGGCACGCGGATCTCCTTCAGGTGGCGACGCAGGTCGTAGTGTGTGAGGATGCGCAGCCGGTTGATGTAGCCGAGTCGCGTGGTGGCGCGGGTGAGCAGGAGAAAACGGTTGATCTCGTCGCGGTGCGTGTGCGACGAATGCAGGCGCGAGGCGGTGAGCTGCCGGGCCATGCGCATCGTACCCCAGGGAACGACCCTGGCGGCGGTGATGGCCGCGTACAGCTTGAGCTTGGGCGTGATGCGCGAGAAAGAGTTGAGGATCACGAGCGCACGGATGCGCGCCGGGTGTGCCAGCGCGAAGCTCATGGCGAGTGCGCCCCCGAACGATTCACCGACCACGATGGCGGGCGTTCCGTCGGGCACGGCCTCGTCCAGATGGCGAACGATCTCGGCGACCAGCGTGTCCATACTGCGCGCATCATCGCGCAGTCGGAAGGTGATCACGCGGAAGCGGTGCGCGAGCAGGCGCGCCTGTCGGTAAAAGAGCAGACCCGTGCCGTCGAGACCGGGGATATAGATCAGTGGTGGCCCTTCGCCCTGAACGTGACAATGTTCAGGGTGGTGCGAGGCGGGATAAATGTCTCCGCGCTCGCTCACCGCCGCCTCTCCGGCTTTCTCATGCGAAACGCTCTGCGTAGGGCTCAATGATGGCGACATCGCGTGGTACGGCTCGGTTCCTCTGGGCCTCTGTGTCGGTGGTGTTCGTGGAAACGATCATCACCGGCCTCGCGCTCGCTCCCGCTGTGCTGTTCATACATTGGCAGTCCACGTGGCCGCTGTCCACATGGATTCGCCTGACGCTGGCGTCGCTCGCCTTCGCGCCAGTGTACCTCGTGTGCGCCATCTCGCTCATGGCGTACTCTGCGCTCGCCACCAGAGCCCTCGGCTGGCGCACGCCGGCCGACGTGGCGCTGCCGCTGCGGGACTTCAGCTGGCCCGTGCTCGACTGGGGGCGCTACCTGATGACCATCCACGTGGTGCGCGTGTTCGCCGGTCCGGCGTTCCGTTCGACCACGATCTGGAACTGGTACATGCGCCTCAACGGCGCACGCGTGGGCCGCGACGTGTGGGTAAACAGCCTCTCCCTGATGGACCACAACCTGCTCGAGTTCGCCGACGGCGTCGTGATCGGATCCGACGCCCACGTCTCAGGTCATGTGGTCGAACACGGCATCCTGAAAACGGCCCCCGTCCGACTCGGCCGGAATACGCTCATCGGCATCGGCAGCGTGATCGGCATCGGCGTCGAATCCGGAGACGGTGTGCAGGTCGGCGCGCTGAGTGTCGTGCCGAAATTCGCCACGCTCGACGCCGGTGGCGTGTATGTCGGCGTGCCGGTGGTACGACTGCACTGACGGGCCGCAGCAGTAACGGCAACGGCAACAGCAACGGCTGGAACACGGAGGGAACGGATCTCACTGATGACACAGATAAGCAAACAGCGCGGTTCGTTTATCTGTGATATCGGTGCAATCCGCCTACTCCGTGTTCCGGCTGTTGCTTTGGCGGTTGCTCCTCTGCGGTCGTTCAACCGTTGCCGTCTGGCACACCATGTGCCTGTCAGTCAAATTCCTGACAGCGCACGTCACCCCGCCCCTTCAAATCCGGACCAATGGCTGCTTCCAGTCTGCTCGCCCTGATCGATGACATCTCGACGCTGCTCGACGACGTCGCGGTGCTCACCAAGGTGGCGGCCACGAAAACCGCCGGGGTGATGGGCGACGACTTGGCACTGAATGCGGAGCAGGTATCGGGGGTGAACGTCGACCGCGAGTTGCCCGTCGTGTGGGCGGTGGCCAAGGGGTCGTTCGTGAACAAGCTCATCCTCGTACCGGCGGCGCTGCTGATCAGCGCATTCGTGCCGGTCGCGATCATGCCGTTAATGATCATCGGCGGTCTGTTCCTCTGCTTCGAAGGCGTGGAGAAGCTCGCGCACAAGTATCTCCACCATGATGACGAGCTGAAGTCGGGCGAACTGTTGAAGGCCGTGGCCGATCCGTCGGTGGACTTGGTGGCCTTCGAGCAGGACAAGGTGAAGGGCGCCGTACGTACCGACTTCGTGTTGTCCGCCGAGATCGTCGTCATTACCCTCGGCACCATGGCCGCCGCCCCGCTCATGCAACAGGTGGTGGCGCTCAGTGCCGTTGGGATCGGCGCAACGGTGCTCGTGTACGGATTGGTGGCCGGCATCGTCAAGCTGGACGACCTCGGGCTCGCGCTACACCGCCGAACGGATGCGACCGCCCGTGCGCTGGGTGCGTTCATCCTGCGCGCGGCGCCGCTGCTCATGAAGAGCCTCTCGGTGCTGGGTACGGCGGCGATGTTCACCGTGGGTGGCAGCATCATCGCGCACGGGGTGCCGTTTATTGAGCATTTTGTGGAAGGGGTGGGCCACTCGCTGACCGAACGCAGCGCCGTACTCGCGTTCATGGCCACCACGGTGATCGATGCCTTGGTCGGACTCGTGTCCGGTGCGATTGCCGTGATGCTATTCACACTCGGGAAGAAGATGTTCGGGAAGGGGAAGTAGCGCCGAAGCGCAGGCGGTTGCACGTTCATCCGCATGCGACTCTCCCTCCTGTTCAGCCTCGCGCTGGCGTCGGTCTCGACGTCCGTATCGGCGCAGCAAGCTCCCCTTGGCGGATGGCCACAGCATTCGCGCGCGCGACCTACGCCAAAGCTCGTGACGCCGGGTGCCGGTTCCTTCACGCCGCCACCGTCCGATGCCATTGTGCTGTTCAGCGGCACCTCGCTCGCGCTCTGGACACAGAACGACGGCAGCTCGGCCAAGTGGCGCATTGTCGACGGCGCGTTCGAAGTGGCGCCGGGTACGGGTGGCATCATGTCGCGCGATTCGGTCGGTGATGTGCAGCTGCACATCGAGTGGATGTCACCGTCCCCGGCGCGCGGCAGCGATCAGGATCGCGGCAATAGCGGCGTGTTCTTTGGCGGCGGCCGCTACGAAGTGCAGGTGCTCGATTCGTATCGCAATCCGACGTACGCCGACGGTCAAGCGGCGTCGCTGTACGGGCAGTATCCGCCGCTCGTGAACGCCAGTCGCGCGCCCGGCGAGTGGCAGAGTTACGACATCACGTACCGTCGTCCGCGCTTCTCGGCCGCCAATCGGTTGCTCTCGCCGGCGATGATCTCGGTGCTGCACAACGGGGTGCTGGTGCAGGATCATCGTGAACTGATCGGGCCCACCGCCAACGGCTCGCGTCCGCCGTATGAGGCGCATCCCGACCGCTTGCCGATCGCACTGCAGGATCACGAACATCCGGTGCGCTTCCGCAACATCTGGTATCGCTCGCTCGAAGCGCTACCGGGCGAGTCGGTGCAGTATCGTTCGCCCGAAGGCGAGGTGTATCGCTCGATGGCGACGACGCGTGAGGTGGCAGACGCAAAGGAGCAGCTCGAGAGCGACCGCACACATCTGCCGCGCTATATCACGCTCGGTGTGGCGCAGTCGAATGTGCGACAGTTCCGCGAAGCCATCGTGACGTTCACCCGCGGACTGGCCGCCGTTCCCAACGACGGCACGGCGCAGTCGAAGCGCGATCGCGCGATGCTGCTGCGGTGGCGTGGACATCGCTTCTTGTCGGTACGCGAGTTCGCCAAGGCCGATGCCGATCTCACCGCTGGCTATGCGCTCGACAGCACCAATTACGGGATTCTGTTTCACCTCGGGGTGTTGCGCTATCTGCAAGGCAACTTCGCGCAGGCCGCCTCACTGTTTGCGAAAGCGCAGCCGCGCGCGCCCGATGGTGGTGAACTGACCGGGAGCACCGACTGGTTGTGGCTCTCGCTGTCGCGCGCCGGTCGTGCCGCCGAAGCCACCGCCATGCTGGCGCGAAAGCCCGATTCACTCGCTGCGCCACCGGGCTACGCCTACGCGTCGCGACTGCGGCTGTATCGTGGTGCCGTCACCCCCGATCAACTGTTCACACCGGCCGACACCGCCGACGTGCAGATCGCGACGCTCAGCTACGGCCTCGGCACCTGGTATCTCGTGAAGGGCGATACCGTCCGCGCACGTGGCTCCTTCGAACGGGCCATGCAGGGCGGTGGATGGCCCGGCTTCGCCTTCATGGCCGCCGAAGTCGAACTGCGCCGGCTCAAGAAGCGGTAGAACCGCGCGCAGGTTTAGGGGTCGTGGGGGGCAGGGGATCGTCGCGATCCACTGCCCCCCAATCGCGTTTCGGCGCGCCGCGTTTCGGACCGTCATGTGGCTTCTCCTTGGTGACCGGCTTGGCCGGAAGCCGCTTGCGCCCCGTTCCTCCTTTGCCGCCTTTCATCGCCTACTGCTTCGCGATGATGCGGTCCTTGATCTTCGCGTATAGCACGGCGGAGAGAATCTTCTTCGACACGAGATCGTTCTTCGCCTTGTACGGACGGCCGCCGATGATCTTGGCGGCATACGCGTCACCGATGCCGGGAATGCCCTTGAGCACGTCGGCGCTGGCGCTGTTGATGTCGATCAAGCCAGACGCGGCGGCCACCGCAGCGGCCTTCGGTGCGGCCACGGCGGCCGGCTTGGCCGACGGCATCGCAGACGGCTTCGCCACCTGCGCGTGAACTGCCATCGGCGTGGCGAAGGCGAGAGCGAGGCAGAACGAGCGAAGCAGGCGCATGAGCGAATCCGGCCGGAGGATGAGCGTGAAAAGTTTGTGCGTACTTCGCGTATTCTAGCGATCGCCGGTTTGTCCGTAAAACGCGTCCCCCCAGCAGCTCGCTGATCCATCGGTCTTGAGGGCGCAGCCATGACTGCCGCCCATGCCCATGCGGTGGTGTCGGGTCGCGTCGCCGCCGCGGAACGCGCCGCCGATGTTCTTCACCGGCCGGTTTACGCCGCTCGACTGCGTCTCCCCGTTGCCAAGGCCGCCGAAGTAGTTGCTGCCCCAGCAATAGAGCTCATTGCCCGGCGTGTGGGCGCAGGTGCCCACCGCGCCCGCCGCAATGCCGTCGTATGTGCGTCCGCCCACCACCGGCGAGGGCACGCCGCGATGCGAGATCACGGTGCCGTCGCCCAGCTGACCGGCGCTTTCGTTCAGGCCCCAGCAGAGCGCGGCACCGGCGGTGGTCACGCCACAGGTGTGCTCGTGGCCCGTCGCCAATTGGGTCCAGCGCCGACCGCCACTGACCTCCCGCGGACGGGCCTCGGCGAGTCCGAACGAGTTGTACGGCACCTCACCCACACCGAGCTGTCCCCAGCGATTCGATCCCCAGCAGTAGCCGATGCCGTCCACTGCCACTGCACAGGTCGTGCTCAGCGAGGCGTCAATCGACGCGAAGCGTATGGGGCTCCCCACCACCATCGGCGCCGTCCTCGATGTGGCCGTGCCGTCGCCCAGCTGTCCGAATTGATTCTCACCCCAGCACATCGCCGTGCCGCCGGCCGTGAGCGCGCAGCTATGCGCCCCGCCAACGGTAATGGCGACGAATGTGGAATCGGTCTGCACCCGTACCGGTGTGGCGCTCGATGCGGTGGTGCTGTCGCCGAGCAACGTACGTACGCCGGGGTAACCGCCACCCCAGCAGTAGGCCCGCCCCTCGGTGGTGAGCGCGCAGGTGGACGTGACGCCGGCGGCGATATCGGACCATGCCAGCGGGCCGGCCACCCGCAGCGGAGTCCGGCTGCAGGAAAACGTGCCGCACAGGGGCGGCGCGCTCGCGGCACCAAGCTGCCGGTACTCATCGCTTCCCCAGCACCAGCCTTGGCCACTCGTCGTCACCGCGCAGCTGTGAAAGAATCCGGCCGAGATGCGCGCATACTGTCGCGAGCCACTCACGGTCACTGGCGTCGGTACGGCGCGACCGGCGTACGGATTGTTCACCGCCGCCACGTCGCACGCCCCAGAGGCCACGGACAGCATGAACAGCAGCGCCACGCGCACGGCAGCAGACAGCGACGGTAAGAAACGACGGGCACGTTGGCAGTGAGATGTCATGCCGCCAAGGATACGTAGGCCGCCTGCGCGCTGACATACGTCACGCGGCGTAGACCGTATGCTGCTCACGTCGAACACGGCATGCGACACTTCGGTCAGCTGTCCGTTACCGAGCGCGTGGCAACGGCAGCTGCAGCGCCGCACGAATCGCCGACTCCACCAGCGGCGCCATGAGGCGATAGCCCGCCATGTTCGGATGCACGCCATCGTCGCCGAGTTCGCGTTTGAGTCCCATGCGCTCGTCGGCCATGGGGGTGTGATAGTCGAGATACACCGCGTGGTGTGTGCCCGCGTACTGCTTGATCCAGGCGTTCAGCGCCACGATTTTCGGCGCCGGCTCGAGGCCGGGTTTCCACGGATAGTCGAACACCGGCAGCACCGACGACAGCACCACGCGAATGCCATTCGCCTGCGCGATCTCGGCCATCGACGCGATGTTGTCCTCGATCATCTCGAGGGTCGACGGTCCCGTGTTGCCGGCGATGTCGTTCGTGCCCGCCAGGATCACCACCACCGCCGGCGCGAGCGCGACGACGTCTTGCCGAAAGCGCACCAGCATCTGCGGCGTGGTCTGCCCGCTGATGCCGCGCCCGATGTACGGTTTGTTCGGAAACATCGTGGCGAAGTGCGGGGCCCACGCTTCGGTGATCGAGTTGCCCATGAACACCACGCGCTGTTCACCCGCGCGCGGGGCGCCGACGCGCGCATTCGCACTGCGGAAGCGCGCCAGGTTGGCCCAATCGGGATTGGGCGACTGCGCTTGCATCGTGGAACCGCTCATGGTCGCGGCGGTCAGCATGCCGGTGGCCAACCACAGGCTCCAGCGCGAAGTTGTACGGGACATGGGTGACTCGGTGTGTGGTGCAGTTCTTGCTCGACTGTTCGGAGTTCCTAGAATGTCCCTGAACTGGAGCGTCCGTCCATGGTTACGTCTCAATCGCGCCTATTTCCGCGCATCGCCGTCGCGGCTGTCGCAGCGACCGTTGCGCTCGTTGGCGCCTGTAGCGCTCCCGACCGCTCGCCGTCCGACTCCGGCGGTGCGAGCGCCTCGCTGAATGACACATCGACGGTGGCCTGCCCCGACAGCAGTGGCGCGGCCAGCGCTGGTCTCACACTTCCCGCCGGGTTCTGCGCGTCCGTGTTCGCCGAAGGCGTCACCCATGGTCGCCATGTGGCTGTGGCCGCCAACGGCGACGTGTACATCGCGATCGAGGGCACGAACCCAACGCCCCAGGCGCTCCCCGCCGGCACGCGCACACCGCCGCCGACGTCGTTCGTCGCGCTACGCGACACCAACCGCGACGGCCGCGCCGACCTCATGCAGCGCGTCGGGACGCTCGGCAACACCGGCATCGCGATCGCCGCCGGCTTTGTGTATGTGGACGAGGGCACCGCGATCGTGCGCTACGCCCGCGCCGACACCGCCCTCGTGCCCGCTGGCAAGCGTGAAGTCGTGGTGGATGGGTTTCCGCTCACGCCCGGTCATCGGGCGCGCAACTTCGCGATGGACACCACGGGCTCGCTGTTCGTGAACGTTGGTTCGGCCACCAACAGCTGCCAGGTGAAAGACCGCACGCTGGGGTCGCCCGGCGTCGATCCGTGTACGGAGCTGCTCACCCGCGCCGGTGTCTGGCGCTTCGACGCGAACCGACTCGGGCAGCGCTTCAACCCCGAAGCGCGCTACGCGACGGGCATCCGCAACGGCATGGGGTTGGCCCTCGCGCAGGACGGCACGCTGTACGGCACGCAGCACGGCCGCGATCAGCTGCACGACAGCTGGCCCGATGTGTTTCCCGACGTGGCGTACCAGGCTGAGAACCCCGGTGAAGAGCTGATTCAGATCAATCAGGGCGACGACTTCGGTTGGCCGGACTGCTACTACTCGATCACCGAGCGGCACCTCGTCGACGCGCCCGAGTATGGCGGCGACGGCAAAAAGACCACCCGTTGCACGTCCAAAAAGGAGCCGCGCGCGGTGTTCCCGGCCCATTGGGCGCCGATGTCGCTCTTCCTCTATCCCGTCACCGGCAACTTCCCCGACAAGTACCGCGGTGGCGCTTTCATCGCGATGCATGGGTCGTGGAATCGCGCGCCGGCGCCGCAGGCCGGCTACAAGGTGGTGTTCCAGCCGCTCTCGGGCGGCGAGTACATCATCTTTGCCGACGGCTTCGCGGGTCTGCCGGCGGAACAGGTCCAGCCCGATCGTGCCAAGCATCGCCCGGTGGGTGTCGGCGCGATGCCCGATGGCTCACTGATCATCACCGATGATGTCGGCGGCCGAGTGTATCTCGTGACGTACAAGGGTGCGGTAAAGCCGTAGCTTCATTGTCCGGGCCGCTCGGGTGCGCTTTCTTTGCGGACATGGTGCCCGCGCCGCTCCCGTCGTTCAACCCGGATCGTTTCAGCCTGCTCCGCGCCTTCCTGCGTTGGTCGGCGCGGCGCGCGCTGCGATGGTTCTACCGGGAGACGGTCGTGGTGCAGCTGGGGATGGTCCCGAGCACGGGCCCGGTGCTGTTCATTGGCAACCACCCCAACGACTTGCCTGACGTGCTGCTGGGGCTTCAGGCCTGCCCGCGTCATGTGCGCTATCTGGCCACGATCGCCGCCGGCGCGGGCGGGGCGGCCGGGAAAGGCTACGACGCGATGGGGGTCATCCCGGTCACCCGCGTCCGCGACGCGCGGAAAATGCGGGCGATGGGTGTCGACATGGCCGCCGTAAACGCCGAAGCCGGGCGCCGGATGGCCCAGGCGTTCGCCCAAGGGCATGTGGTCGGCGTCTTTCCGCAGGGTGGTGTTCACGATGCACCGCAAATCGGAAGATTACGCACAGGTGTTGCTATGATGGCGCTTCAGTCGATCGATAATGGCTCTGTATTTGACGTAACAGTGGTGCCCTTTGGGAATCAGTATGAGGCGGCGCGCACCAGCGGCACCGATGCCATGGCCGTGGTCGGACGCGGGTGGTCGCTGCGCGGATGGCGCGATGAGCGGCTGGCCAACGGCTTTGAGGCCGGTGTCTCGGCCCTCACCGACCAGCTCCGTACCTCGCTGTTGGCCGTCACGCGGAATGCGCCCGACTGGGAAGCGCGCACCGAATGCGATGAACTCGTGGCCGCCGTGGCGGCCGTGCAGCCGCCGGCGACCACGGCGTCGCAGGCGCCGTTGCTGGAGCGGGCCGCGCGCCTGGTGCCGCTGGCCGAACCGCTGGTGGCGAACCGTCGCAGCGAGGCGGCCACGCCGCACGCCGCTCGCGTGCATACGTTCGTCTCCGAACTCTCGCATCTGGTGCACGAGGCCGGCGGCATCCGCACCTCGGCCCGCGACCACGCCAGAGTGCTGCAGGGTGCCGGCGTGGCCGCCGAAGCCCGGCTCACGCCGCGGTGGGCGTTGCTACTGATGACGCCCGCGGCGCTGATCGGGTGGCTCACCCATGGGCCGATCTTCTGGCTGGTGTGGCGCCTCGCCCACCGGTTCGCCAAGGCCCGCGCCGACGTGGTGGCTCGGGCCTTTGTGCCGGGACTGCAGGTGGTCGCCGCGTGGTACGTGCTGCTCACGCTGATCGCCGTCGCCGCGCTCTGGCTCACCGGCAACGCCACCTGGCTCACCGTCGTCGTGCTCCTGCTGCTCGTGACGCAGCTGCCCACGGCCGCCGACGTGGCCGTGGCTTGGCGCGACGGATGGCGCGGCCGCGCGCTGGTGTGGCGAGTGCAGCGCTGGCCGGCCGCGCGGCGGGCCGAGATCGCCCGCGTGGCGGAAGCGCTTCGCGCCGAGTGGAAGTCCGGTTACTCTCACGAATGACCGTTTTTGCACATCTCCTGCAGGCGCAGGCATGACTCTTATCTCGATCGGCAACGCGCGGGTGGATTTCGGCGCGTCCGAGATCTTTCGCGACATCTCGCTCACCGTCGGTTCCGGCGACCGCTGGGCCGTGGTCGGACGCAACGGCACGGGCAAAACCACGCTGGTCCGCCTGATCACCGGCGACCTCACGCCCACCAGCGGCTCCGTGGCGCGTATGCCCGGACTGCGGGTGGCGCTCATGGACCAGCACCGTCGTTTCCCCGATGGCATGACCCTCTGGGAGATCGTGGCCGACGCCTTTGGTGATCTGCGGTCGCTCGAGGCGTCGCTGGCCACGCAGGCGGCGAATCTCGAGCATGATCACGGCGAAGAGGCGATGGAGAAGTACGGCCGCGATCTCGAACGGTTCGAACGCGAGGGTGGCTATCAGATGGCCGCCAAGGTCGACGCGGTGCTGATGGGTGTCGGCTTCGATCCGGAGGCCGCGAGGGCCACCAGCATCGGCACGCTCAGCGGCGGTGAACGGGGACGCGTGGCGTTGGCCCGTCAGCTTGCCACACCGGCCGAAATCCTGCTGCTCGACGAACCGACCAATCACCTCGATCTCGAAACGACGGCGTGGCTCGAGCAGTATCTGCGCGACACCGATCGCACCGTGATCTGCATCAGTCACGATCGCGCCTTTCTCGCGGTGATGGCCAATCACGTGCTGCACTTCGAGGGCGGCTCCGCCTTTTCCTACGAAGGCAGCTACGAGTCCTTCCTCATTCAGCGCGAAGAGAAACGGCTCACGCAACAGCGCCAGTTCGACAAGCAGCAGTCCAAGATCCAGTCGGAAACCGACTACATCGCGCGCAATCTCGCCGGTCAGAACACCAAGCAGGCCAAGGGACGTCGCAAGCTGTTGGCGCGCATGCCGCGCTTGTCGGCGCCCATCGGTGGTGACGGCGTGATGGCGCTGCGCTTGTCGGCGGGCGATCGCAGCGGCGATCGGGTGATCGAAGCCGAACATGTGACCGTGGCAGTGGAAACGCCGAATGGTACGCGCGAACTGCTGCGTGACGTGAACGTGGTGCTCGAGCGCAACGAAGTGGTCGCCCTCGTGGGCCCGAACGGCGCCGGCAAGAGCACGCTGATCAAGACGCTGGTCGAAGAGCATCCGGCGCATGCGGGTCGCGTGAAGATGGGACCCAGCACCACCGTGGCGTACTACCGTCAGGATGTCGGCCACCTGCCGCTCGACAGCACCATTTACGAAGCGATCGCCACCCAACGTCCACTGTGGGAACGTCGTCAGGTGCAGGGTCACCTGGGTCGTTTCGGATTCAGCGGCGACGAAGTGCAGCGCACGGTGGGCACGTTGTCGGGCGGTGAACGGGCGCGTGTGGCATTGGCGCTGCTCACGTTGTCCACCAACAACCTGCTCATTCTCGACGAGCCCACCAATCACCTCGACGTGGAGAGCATCGAAGCGCTCGAGGATGCGATCGAGGCGTACGAGGGCAGCTGCCTGATCGTGAGCCACGACCGCGCCGTGCTGCGCGGATTGGCCACGCAGGTGTGGGAAGTGAAGGATCAGAAGTTGATCATCTTCCCCGGCAGCTTCGTGGAGTGGGAAGCGCTGCGGGCCGAGAACAAGATCAAGGCGGAGAAGGACGCGCGCGAAGTTTCGCAACGCGAGTCGGAGAAGAACGCCAAGGTGCGCGACCGTGAACGCGAGCTGCAGCGTGAGCGCGAGCGGGCCGACAAGGCCAAGGAACAGGCGTACGACAAATCGCAGGGGAAGCACGGCCACGCCGGTGGTCACGCCAAGGCCGCGGCCCCGACGTCGAACGATGTGCGCAAGGCGCAGCGGGCGGCTGACAAGGCGCTAGGCGACGCCGAGCTGCGGGTGTCGCTGTTGGAAGCCAAGATCGCGGGCATGAGCGAAGAACTCGACGACGCCACGCTGTACGACACGCAAGCCGGTGTGCAGAAGGCGGCCGCGTTGGGCAAGGCGCTCGACGACGCGCGTGACGAGCTCGATGACGCGGTGCATGATTGGACGGCGGCGGCCGAGCGGGTGCAGCAGCTCAAGGGGTAGGGAGTACGAAGTACGGGGTACGAAGTACGAAGTACGAAGTACGGGGTATGGAGTAAGGGGGTGCAACTTCGGTTGCACCGCTGCGTACCATGTGGCATGCGAATTCCCTCATTTCTCGCCGCTGCTGGCGCGTGTGCCTGGTTGGTGGCCGCGCCCAATCCCGTCGCCGCTCAGACGGATAGCACTACCGCCACCGCCCCGCGTGCGCTCCGCGATCTGTTGGCGGATGCCAGTAAACGGAATGTGCTGCCGACGTCGTTGATCAGCTTCCGGTCGAACGTGGAGACCGAGATCTCGGTGCTGCTCCGGCGCGAAGAGGGCACCGAAGCCGTCGCCGCCGTGGAGCAGGTGGCGAGTACGCTCAAGTGGAACCGCACCGGCTTTTACGATCAGCGCATTGTCGGATACCGCGCGCAGCAGACGGGCCCGAATATCTCCATGCTGTCGGTGTTCCAGACCGGCTGGCTCAATCCGGTGTTGTACGGCAACCGGTTGCGTGTGCGCTCCGGTTCGTCGCGCCGCACGCCCCCCGGTCGCCCCAGCACGCGCAACGACGACGCCGACACGCTGCCGGCCATTCATCCGTTGGCGGTCGATCGCGATCAGTACTATCGCTACTCCGGCGGTGACACGATCGTGACCATGCGCGCCGGTGATCGCGTGATTCCGATCGCGCATGTGCGCGTGCAGCCGCGTACCGATCTCAAGGGATCGGCGGTGCTCTTCGACGGCGAGATGGATCTCGACGCCTCGCGTGGTACGCTGGTGCGCTTGCGTGGCTACTTCGTGCGCGCCAATGTCCCACGGCGCGGCTTGGCGGCCTCGCTCGGCGACGCGGTCGCCTTCGTGGAATACGAGAACGGGGAACGCAACGGCGAGTACTGGCTGCCGGCCAAGCAGCGCATTGAACTGCAGGCCACCTTCCCGGGATTGGGCGACGGTCGCGCCGTGATTCGTATCGTGTCACGCTTCTCGCAGTTGGACGTGAACGACACCGTGCTCGATGCGCGCGCACTCGCCGCCGCCGACTCGTTGCGCGCCCTGTCGCGCCGCCGCCTCTCGTTCGCGAGCCCCGACTCGCTCGGTCGCTTCGGCGCCTGGCAAGCCGACGTCGGCGCGTTGTCGGTCGGCATGCACTCCGACGACTTCAATGACATCGGTCCCGACCGCTGGCGCTCCACCGGCGCTCCACGCCTCGACTACACGGTACCGCGCGCCAGCGACGCGTTCCATTTCAATCGCGTGGAAGGCGTGTACACCGGCACGGGACTCAAGTGGTCGCTGCGCGATCTCGCTCCCGGCGTTGTCGTGCGCGCAAACGCCGGCTGGGCCTGGAATGAAGGCACCGCGCGCGGCCGCTTCTCGGTAGAACGCAAGCGCGGCCCTACCGCACTCGAAGTGCGGGCTGGCCGCTCGCTCGACAACACGAACGATTTCCGCGTGCCGCTCGATTCGGGCAACACCATCGGTGCGCTGCTCGCGTCGCAGGACCCCTACGACTACGTAGACCGGCGCAGCGCCACGATCGCCGCCGTGCGCACGACCGGTGCACGCCGACTGCTAACGCGCGTCGAGTTCGGCGTGGCCGACGACCGCTATCGCCCCGCGTCGTATGTGCGCAGTCCTTTGGGTGGCGACGCCTATCGCGAGAATCGCCGCATTGATCAGGGCAGCTATCTGCGCACCACGGCGTTGATTGAATGGCATCCGGATTTCAGCGCGGAGTTTGCCAAGCCTGGTGTTGGCGCACGCCTCTCGTACGAGCGTGGTGATGGCACGTTGCAATGGCAGCGGGCCGAGGTCCGCGCGACGGCCCGCAAGCCGTTCGGTCCGTTCGTGGCCTTGGCGCGCGGCGATGTGGGCACGGTGTTCGGCTCTCGCATCCCGCCGCAACAACTGTTCGAGTTGGGCAAGTTCCAGAATCTCCCCGGCTACGAAGATAAGGAATTCGCCGGCTCACGCGCCGCCGTGTTGCGCGCCTCGTTGCAGTACACGAGCCCGTACTTTCGTCAGCCGATTCGCGCCGGCCGCTTCTTCTTGCCCGCCTTCGCTCCGGGCTTGAGTGTCGGCGTACAGAGTGGCTGGGCCGATGCGGTCACCGACGCGGCCCGCACCAGCATCGAGCGACTCGGCGCGCCGATCGACACGACGCTGCTGGCCAGTTGGGCACCGGTAGCGCGACCGACCGATGGCATTCGCGCATCGGTTACCGCCGGACTCCGGTTGTTCTCGGGCGGCGTGTTTGTGGGTGCCACGCGCAAGGTGGATCAGGCGGCGCCGTGGAAGGCGTTGATCACGTTTGGACAGCAGTGGTGAACGGATTGTGCTAACAGCTTGGCCGCGGATTGCACGGATGACCGCGGATGAGCGCGTTAGCCTCGACGGGCGCTCGTCGCCCACGACGTGTTCATCGGTGGGTGATCCGCGCAATCCGCGGTAAAGTTGTTCAGTTGCTCGCATCTCAATTCGCAAACGAACCCGTCCCTCCATGTCGGTAAAACGCACCGTCGCTCTGCACATCCACCTCAAGCGGCATGCGGATGGTTCCGCGTCGCTCACGTGTACGCGACGCGATGGGTCGGTCACGTGGCAGCGGCTGCATGGGCCAACCGCACTCGTGATGCCCATTCACGATCTCACACATTTCGCCGTCGAGACCGCACTCGGATTTCGCCAAGGGTTCTACGGACTGTTGGCCGAGGGCTGGGAGATCACCGACTTCGCCAAGCCGTGGCCAAGGGGACCGATTCCGGACGAGGCGCTCGTCGTGGAGCTGCTCGTCGGGCTCTTCGATGCGGAGTGGCGGCAGGGTGAGGCCATGACCGCGGAGGCCTTTGCGGTACAGGCGGCGCAGTACGTGGCGTCACGGGAAGCCGTGGGAAAGACCATACCGGCGGGGCGGTGGCAGCTCACCGACAGCGAGCTGGGCCGCGTACGCGCGAAGCGGGATGAACTGTTGGCGCGATGGGCGGCGGTGCCAGCCGGTGGCGATCTGGACCTGGAGTTCATCTGAGCGTTCGCCGGGCGCGACGGCGGAACGCATAATTGATGCGTCCGCAACACTCCCCCCGTTTCGCTCGAGGTTCTCATGATGCGCACCACCCGAATGTTCACGGCCGTGATGGCCGTCGCTGCCATCTCCGTCGTGGCCACGCCGAACACCGCGGCTGCGCAGGCGCCGAAGGACCCCGCCATGGCCGCGCTGTACAGCAACTGGCAGGGGATGATCGACAACATCACGAAGGCGGCCGAAGAGATGACCGACGCCGACTATGCGTACAAGCCGGTTGCCACCGTGCGCAGCTTTGGTGAACTCATCGGCCACGTGGCCGGCACGCAGGATCTGATCTGCGCGGCGGTGCTGGGCGAGAAGGTGCCGGCCGAAGACGCCATCGAGAAAGCGGCCAAGACCAAGGCGGCTCTAATGGCGGCGCTCAAGGCGTCTACGGCGCATTGCATGAAGGCGTACAACATCCCGGCGGCGTCGGGTACGGCGATGGTGGATATGTTCGGGTCGAAGAGCACCAAGCTGGCGGCGCTCGCGCTCAACGCGGTGCACGACGGAGAGCACTACGGCAACATCGTGACGTACATGCGCATGAAGGGCATGGTCCCGCCGTCGAGCAAACGCTGAGCAGCAAACGCTGAGCAGCAAGCGCTGAGCAGCAAGCGCTGATCGCATTAGGTTAGGAGATGCGCACTCATCTCCTCGACTCGCGCCAGGGGTTCGCCGGCGACGATCTGATCTTCACGCTCAACGCGGCCGCCCAGCAACGGGCGGCCACGGGAGCGCCGGTTATCAACGCCACCGTCGGCGCACTGCTCGACGACCATGGCAAGCTGGTGGTACTCGACAGCGTGATGGCGCTCTGGCGAGAACTCACCCCGATGGAGATCGCGCCCTACGCGCCGATCGCCGGCGATCCGGCGTTTTTGCTGGCGCTCACGCAACGGCACTGGCCGCAGCTCACGAGTCCCGGCGTGGCGGCGGCCACGCCCGGTGGCTCGGGCGCGCTGGCGCTCACGCTCAAGAATTTCGTGGAGCGCGGGCAGGCCATTCTCACCGCCGCGCCCTTCTGGGGTCCGTACGCCACCATCGCCGCTGAAGCCGCGGTGCGACTGGAAACGGCGCCGTATCCCGCGCCCGGTGAATCGCTCGACGTGGGCGCCTGGGAAGCCAAGGCCCGCGATCTGCTGGAAGATCAGGGCCGGTTGCTGGTGTGGCTGAATGACCCGTGCCACAATCCCACCGGCCGCAGTCTGTCGCGCGACGATCGTCGCACGTTGTTGTCGGTGCTGCGGGATATCGCGTCGCAGGGCCCGGTCACGTTGCTGCTGGACTTCGCCTATCTCGACTACGCGCGCAATCCCGACAGCGTGCGCGAAGCCCTCGATGACTACGCCGACTTCGGGGCGGAGCAGTCGGTGCTGGTGTGCGCGAGCCTGAGCCTCAGCAAGGCGTTCACGCTGTACGGCTCACGCGCCGGTGCGCTGGTGTTTCCGTGGAGCGGCGACCCCGCGCTCAAGGGCGCCCTGGTGTCGAGCTGCCGCGGAACGTGGAGCAATTGCGCCCGCGCGCCGATGAGCGTGCTGCTGCGCATGACCAAGAGTGAATCGGCGCAGGCCGCTTTGGCCGCCGAACATGCGCATTGGCGCGGCGTGCTCACGGAACGCGTGGCGGCACTCGATGCCGCGCTCAAAGCCGAGGGACTGCCGGGAGCCGCGTGGGACGGCGGATTCTTCGTGACCTTGCCCGCGCCGCCGGATCCGTTCGTGGTGTGCGAGAAGCTGCAAGCCGCAAACGTGTTCGTGGTGCCGATGCCGGAGGGACTGCGGGTGGGCGTGTGCGGAATGAAGGCGGCGGATACGGGGCGGTTTGCGGCGGCGTACGCGGCGAGTATTGCCTAGGCGAGATAGATCGAGAACAGCAACAGCAACTGCAACAGCAACTGCAACAGCGGGAACACGGATTCAAAAAGCCCGATATCGCCGATTACACAGATAAGCCGATTGAGGTGCGCAGCAGAGATCGATGATTAATCGTTCTTTGCTTATCTGTGTGATCGGTGGAATCGCTGCCTGAATCCGTGTTCCCGCTGTTGCTGTTGCCGTTGCCGTTGCGATCTATCAGGAACTCAGTAGCTCCCCCCCAACAGCACCGCATTCGCAAAAATCGGCAGCGTGCCGCGCAGCTGATCGCGGTACACCGGGTCATGCGCGAACATGATCACGCGTCCGCGTCCCGCGCGCTCCGTCCACAGGTACGGTGAGCCACCAAGCTTGGCCGCGGCCTCGGGCCAGTAGTAGCCCGCAATCCGCACCCGCGCCGCCGGCGCGAAGCGCATCACGGCGTCGCCGGCCGCGAGATCCTTCGGGATCGTGTACACGCGATCGCTGTTCACGAACACCGGCATTTCCTTATTCAGAATGCCAGCCATGAGCGGCGACAGCGTGTCGACCGTAGCCCGTGCCAGCACGCCCGGCAGGCTGGCCGGCAGCGGTGCGCCACCCGTGCTGTCGGCCCGCGTGGAGTCACGCTTCACGCGCGTGCGCACGAGTCCCACGCGTTCCTGCGCCACCCACGCGCTGGCGGCGTCGATCGTGATCAGCACACCCCCGTTGCGCACCCAATCGGCCAGGCGCGCACGACCGGCGTCACCCAATGCGCGATCGAGCGCCGCGGACTGCACCGACGGAATGATGAGCGTGTTGAAGGCGCTCATGTCGCCACCGGACACGAAGTTCGCGTCGATGATGGTGCTGGCGTAGCCGATGCGCTGATCCATCGCGTACCACGCAAAGCCCATCGACGTGCCGTTCACCGGGGCGCCACCCAGCAACGCCACCTTGGGCCGCTGCACCGGGATCACCGAGTTGCTACCCAGGTCGGTGCCTTCGTCCACACCGGCCGACGGAATGGAGGCCACCTGCGCCCCGGCTTCGGCGGCGCGACGCATGACCACGTCGTGCACATCGGCGCGATTGAGCGCGGCGCGAATCACGAAGGCGCCGTTGTGGAATTTGTTCGTTTTCGACGTGAACGAGTACGGCGCGTACCATACGCGCACCGAGTCGGTGAGCAACGACGCCAGCAAGCGGATGCTCGCCTCGCTGCCCGGCGCAAACGCATAGCCGTACACCGAGCGCGCCGGGGCCACGAACGTGCGCGGCATGTCAGTTACCATCGCCAGTGAGCCCGGCACGGTGGAGAGCGCGTACGCATCGACGCGCCACGCTAACGGCAACGACCACGCGGTCATGTCGTAAAAGCGATTGCGCTGTCCCGTACGACGGAGCTCGAGTTCGAACTTGATGAACGCCGAATCCAGCGCGGCATCGGGTTCCAGCAACGCCTTGGCCAGATAACCCTGCGGCTGCGCGAGGTCGACCACATAGCTGCCTGCCTTGGCGGTCATCGTGGGCACCGTACCACCGGCGTACATACTCGCGTTGGCCACCGCGACATCGGCCGTGAGACGCTGCACCTCGATGCCGTTGTCGCGCAGCTTCTGCACCAGTGAATCGGCCCGACCTTGGCCATCACGCACCAGCATCACCGCCCGCAGCGGTCCTTTGGCGTGCACCGTGATCGCGTTCGCGCGCGCCGCTGCATAGTCACGCACCAGCTCCGTACGTCTGCGTGCTGACGTCTTCACCGTGGCCCATTCAGCCGTGAAGTGCTCGAACGCCGCCTGGCGTAGCGTACGCAGCGTGCCGTCGTTGCGCATCACCGCACCGCCCGAGCTCGAGGCGCTCTCGAACAGCATGCCGATGGCGCCCGTGAGCATGGGCCACCCTTCGCCGTAGCCCGGATAGAACGAGTCGTAGCCTTCCCGGCGGAAGTACGACCACCCATGCACGTCGAACGCCGCGCCGTGCGCGGCGGCGAAGATGTCGAACCATTTTGGCAGGTGCTTGGGGTTGTTCTGATTGTCCGGCTCACGCGGCGGCGCAAAGTAAAAGCTCGAGCTGCTGCCCTGCTCGTGCAGATCCACCGCCACATGCGGCCACCACTTCATGTACGTGCTCACGCGCCCCTTCGACTCGGGGTGCGACTGCGCGTACCAGTCGCGATTGAGATCGAAGTAGTAGTGCGACGTGCGCGGCCCCGGCCACGACCCGGCATTGTTGAGCGCACCGGGCTCACTGGGCACACCCTGCGAGCTGCCGTAGCGCTCGATGTCATGCGTGTGCCGCTCGCGTCCGTCTGGATTCTCGTTGGGGTCGATCAGCACCACGGTGCTGTCGAGCGCCAGCCTGGTATCGGCATCGGTGCCGGCCGCCAGCTGATACAGCAGCGCCAGGCCCGCCTCAGCGCCCGACGCTTCACCGCCATGCACGGAATGCTCGAGCCACACGATGCTCGGGATACGCTTGATCGCCGCATCGATATCCCCCGCACTCGCCCCGCGCGGATCGGCGATGCGCTTGGCGTCGCGCTGGATCTCCTCCAACCGCGCCATGTTGGCTTCGCTCGAGATGGTGATGATGAGCATCTCGCGCCCCTCGAACGTGCGGGCCACGGTGTCCACCTTCACCCGCTTCGACGTGGCGGCAATACGCTCGATGTAGCGCATCATGGCGCGCTGCGGTGTGAAGCGGGCACCGATATCGTAGCCCAGGATCTGCGCGGGAGTGGGCACGCGCGGATCGAACGTGGCGCCGGGGTCGGCGAAGGCATGCTGTGCCTGCGCCGGGCTCGCCGCGAGCGCGCCGGCGAGTGTCGCGGCGATCAGGGCGGAGCGAAAGAATGATGTGGTCGACATGCCGTGAACTTCGCGCCGTGCGGGCGATCTGTCACGGGTCGAGTTTGGGTTGAGAACCGCTACCGCAAACGCAACAGCGGGAACACGGATTTGAACATCGATGCCGCGGATCACACAGATAAGCCGTCCCGCCCCCTATCCACAGCTCGTAGTTGTATCGCTTTTGCTTATCGGTGAAATCGGTGATATCCCTTTTGAATCGGTGTTCCCGCTGTTGCTGTTGCCGTTGCCGCCCTCTCCCGCCGTCCTCCTACTTGCTGCATGCATTGCGGCACCTTCGCTCGCAGCCCAGCGTGCCCCGACTGTCACGATCGTTGTGAAGTAGTCCGCAACGGAAACGGCAACAGCGGGAACACGGATTCTCGAGGATTTCACGGATCTCACAGATAAGCAAAAACGATCAGTCATCGATTTTGCATCGCGCGCCAATCGGCTTATCTGTGTAATCGGCGATATCCAGTTCTTGAATCCGTGTTCCCGCTTTTGCTGTTGCAGTTGCTGTTAGCGATCACTTACCGCCCCACCTTCACCTCAACCGGCTCCACCCCAGCAGCCGTGTACATGGCCACGGAAAGCCGCCCGGCTTCAAACGCCACACGATCGGCATAGGTCAGCGGGAACGACCCACTCCCCGAGCTCTGACCCGGCCCCAGCAATCGTGCGCTCACGCGACTGGCACCAGCCGGGATCGCGATGCTGGCAGTGGTCGTACCGCCCACCACGGCGCCCGAGATCGGCCCCGAGATGCGGCCCGCATCGCCCGTGCGCCGCAGCACCAGTGCCGACAACGGGGCACCACCGCTGTTCTGCACCGTGGCCGACCAGCGCAATACACTGTGCACGCGATCGAGCGTAATGCGCGTAGTAGCCACCAGTCCACGGGCGCGCGTGGTCACCACGATCGCCGCCGACACCGGCGCCTTGCCCGCGATTAACGCCGGCGTCGTACTCGGCGCCACGCGACGCGACCCCGATTGCTCGAAGGCGTACGCCATCGCCACCAGGCGCGTGTCGGTGAAGCCCTTGCCGAGCAGTTCGATACCGATCGGCAATCCATCACCCGCGAATCCCGCCGGCACACTGATACTCGGCAGGCCACTCTGCGCGCCCAAATTGCACGTGCTGCCACTTTGCACTTCGCCCACGAGTGTCGGCTTCTGCCGCACCGTGGGATACGCGATCGCATCGAGCTGCAAGCTGTCGAGAATGCGCTCCATGCGCGCCCGCAGCGTCACCTGACGCGCCAACGCTGTGCGATGCTGCTCGCTGTCGGCGTTGAGCACGGTGTCGATCACGCGGAAGCGCACTTCGAGCTGACGGTCATACAGGCCACGATCCAAAATCTCGCGGAGCGACTTCACCGGTGCGTTCGGTATGGTGCGCAGGTAGTCGATGAGATCGAACTTCGTTTCCAGGTTGATCACGCTGGTGTTGGCCATCAGCGTGTCGAACTCCGCCATCGGCACATCGATCACCGTGGCGCCCTGTGCGCGCATAGCCGCAATGGCGGCCCGCACGGTATCCGCAATCTCGGCGTCGGTGTCGCGGAAGTACGGCAGGAACAGCCCAATGCGCGCGCCACGCAACGCGTTCTTGTCCAGCGATGCCATGAACTTCGGCGCGGGCTTCTCACGCAACACCGACGTGACCGCGTCTTCGCTGTCGTAGCCCACACTCACATCGAGCGCGATGGCGAGATCGGTCACCGTACGCGCCAACGGACCACCGATATCCTGCGTGTGCGACAACGGCACGATGCCACGCCGACTCACCAGCCCCTGCGTAGGGCGCAGTCCAACCAGTGCATTGAACGCGCTCGGAATACGAATGGAGCCACACGTGTCCGACCCCCATCCCACCGTGGCAAAGCTGGCCGCGATCGCTGCACCGGTACCACCACTTGAGCCACCGGGGCATCGCGTGGGGTCGTACGGATTGCGTGTTTGTCCGCCGAGTGAGCTGATGCTGGTGATGCCGGCCGCGAGTTCGTGCAGGTTCGACTTGCCCAGGATGATCGCCCCCGCGTCGCGCAGCTTCTTCACCACGAACCCATCGCGCGCCGGCTGACTGGTGGCCATCGCCAACGATCCCGCACTGGTCGGCATGTCACCGGTGTCGTAGTTGTCCTTGATGATCACGGGTATCCCGTGCATCGGCCCGCGCACCTTCCCCGCCTTTCGCTCCGCGTCGAGTACCGCCGCCTCGGCGCTGGCCTTGGGGTTGATGCGAATGAGCGAGTTCAACTCCGGACCCGCGTGATCGTACGCCGCAATGCGCGCGAGATACTGCTTCACCAGCTGCACACTCGAGATCCGCCCCGCCGTCAGCGCCGCCTGCACGTCCGTGATCGACGCCTCGGTGAGCTCCATCGGCGCACGCGCCGTCGCCGTCTGCGCACCAAGTGTCGGTGCCACGGTCAGCATCGCCCCCACCATCATCATCGCTCGAATCTTCACGATCACACCCGAAAAAAGAAAAGCTGTTGCCGTTCTCCTTGTCTCCTTTTCTCCTTTCCTCTGTGCGATCAGTTCCGCAGCCTCGCAACCGGTACGGTAGAACTGATCACACAGAGACAAAGAGGCAAAGAGACAAAGAGAACTGCGAAAAGCTTAAATGGGAAAAAACATCGACTCGTATTTCACATTCGTGCGCGGCGAGGCCATCATCGGCTCCACCGTATCACGCCACCGCGCATAGTGTGCCGTCGCCTTGTGCTCGGCCGGCGCGGCATCGGTGAGATACGCCTCGATCAGCGTGAAGCGCGTGGGATCGTCGGCCTGCTGCAGCACGTCGAAGCGCGCGATGCCCGGTTCGAGTACGCTGTTCGTGGCGTTATCGAGCGTGGCGGCCTTGAACGCGGCCACATGCTCCGGGAGCACGTGCACAAACACCTGGACGACGAGCATGGCGGGGGAGCTGGCTGGAGAAGAGCGATGGCGAGACGGACAAGCTGACGCAGCGGATATAGTGTTCGGACGGCCGGAACACTATATCGGAGCGCATGTCGAACTCGCCGATGCACCTGCCCCTCCGCATGCTTGGCATGCTGGCCACGCTGGCCACGCTGGCCGCCCTCGCACCGTCGCTGTCCGCCCAGCCCGCGGCACTCCCAGCCGACGCGATCTACACCAACGCCCGCATCTGGACCGGCGACGCCGCGCAGCCGTCGGCCCAGGCCCTCGCCGTCCGCGACGGCAAGCTTGTCGCTGTGGGGACCGCCGCCCAAGCGCTGGCGTATCGCGGGCCGTCCACCAAGGTGGTCGACCTACAGGGCCGCCGAGTGGTGCCGGGCTTCAGTGATGCCCACTGGCATCTGCCAACCACCGCTCAGGCCGACCTCACCGACGCCAAGTCGCCGGCCGAGATCGTGCGCCGCCTCAAAGCGTGGGCCGCCAAGCGACCCGCCGAGGCGTGGGTGGTGGGGCGCGGCTGGACCCCGAGTGATTTCCCCAACAACACGCCGCATCGCCGCTTTCTCGACGCCGCGTTCCCCAACCAGCCGGTCGTGCTCACCGACCGCGACGGCCATCAGTCCATTGCCAACGGGAGCGCCTTGGCACTGGCCAAGGTGACCGCCGAAACCCCCGATCCCCCGCGCGGCGTGATCGAGCGCGAGGCCCAAGGCGTGCCCACCGGCTTGCTGAAAGAGGCCGCCCGCCAGCTCGTAGTGCGCCTCATCCCCGAGCCCACCGTGGCCGACATCGCCCGCCGTATCGACGAGGAAACCCGAAAGGCCGCGTCGTTCGGCATCGTACTGATCCAGGACGCCAGCGGTCGCGCCCCCGAGCACCCCGTTTTCACGATTTTGCGCGCCGCCGCCAAAGCCGACACCCTGCGCGTGCGCTACCGTGCCGCCTTCCCGTTCACCCCCGACGCCTCGGCCGCGACCGTTCGGCGCTATACCATGCTGCGCGACAGCACCACCGGCCCGTGGCTGCGCGTGGGGATCGCCAAAGGCATGCTGGATGGAACGGTGGACGCCAAGACCGCCGCCATGCTCGAACCCTATGCCGGGTCAGATGATACGGGGCTCCCCTTCTGGCCCGCCGCCACCCTGAACAAGGGCGTCGCCCGCTACGACTCCGCCGGCATTCAGGTGGAGCTCCACGCCATCGGCGACCGGGCCGTTCGCACCGCCCTCGACGCTTACGCCCACGCCGCCAAGGTCAACCGCACCCAGGGCCGCCGTCATCGCATCGAGCACATCGAAGTGCCCGCCCTGACCGATCTCCCCCGCTTCAAGCAACTCGGCGTCATCGCCAGCACCCAGGCCGTCTTCGCCACCCCCGACCAAACCACCCTCCAGAACTACGCCCCGCTGCTAGGCCCCGAGCGTAGTTCGAGGGCGAACGCCTTCAAGAAATTCGACGCCGCCGGCGCCACCCAGGCCTTTGGCAGCGACTACCCCGTCTTCCCGATGGACGTCCTGCTGGGCATCTACACCGCCGTCACCCGCCAGACCAAGGAAGGCACCCCCAAGGGCGGCTGGTACCCCGAGAACCGCATCACCGTCGAAGCCGCCCTGCGGCACTACACGAAGGACGCCGCCTACGCAGCGTTTATGGAGCAGGAGACCGGCTCGCTGGAGGTCGGCAAGTTCGCCGACTTCGTAGTCCTCTCCGCCGACATCATGACCATCCCCCCATCTGACCTCCTCAAAACTCGCGTCCTCCAAACCATCATAGGCGGCCGCCAAGCCTATCGCCGCCCATAGCCCCCCCAAAGCTCAAAGCCCACGGCCCAAAGCCCAAAGCCCAAAGCCCAAAGCCCCAAAGCCCAAAGCCCAAAGCCCCCCAGCGCTCCCACCCCGAGCAACGTTTCTTCAAGCAACAGCACTACCGTCCCGCCCAACCCCCAATGCCAATCGTGCCCCCCACCTCCCGTCTCCTCCTCGCCGCCGGCTGCCTCGCATCCGCCAGCGCCGTTTCCGCCCAGCCAAGACCCGGCGCCCAGCCCCGAGCCGCCGACACCACCTTCGGCGTCTCCTGGCGCAACATCGGCCCCAACCAAACCGGCCGTATGGTCGCCGTGGCCGGCTCTACCCAGCGCCCCGACGAGTACTACCTCGGCACCACCGGCGGCGGCGTCTGGAAGACCACCGACGGTGGCAAGACGGCCCTCCCCGTGACCGACAAGTATTTCGGTGGCACCATCGGCGCGATTGCCGTGCAGCACAGCAATCCCGATGTCGTGTGGGTGGGCGGTGGTGAAACGCCGATCCGCGGCAACGTGTCGCACGGTGACGGTGTGTGGAAGAGCATCGATGCCGGCAAGACGTGGACGTACATGGGTCTCAAGGAGACGCAGTACATCTCGCGCGTGCGCATCGATCCCAACAACCCCGACATCGTCTTCGTCGGCGCACTCGGCCACGTCTTTGGTCCGAATAAGGAACGCGGCCTGTATCGCACCACCGACGGCGGCAAGACGTGGAAGAACATCCTGTTCCGCAACGACAGCACCGGTGTCGCGGACATGATCATGGATCCGTCGAACTCGAAGATCATGTACGTCACCTTCTGGCAGGCCGGGCGGAAGCCGTGGTTGCTGGTGAGCGGTGGCGCGGGCAGCGGCATCTTCAAGACCACCGACGGTGGCGACACGTGGCAGGAGATCACGCGCGCGAAGGGCTTGCCGCAGACGGGTCTGCTGGGCGCGATCGGTATCACGGTGTCGCCGGCCAAGCCGAGTCGCTTGTGGGCGATTCTCGAGCATGAGGCGAATGGTGGTGTGTATCGCAGCGACGACGCCGGTGCGTCGTGGACCTTCATGAGCGGCGATCGCAATCTGCGTCAGCGCTCGTGGTACTACTCGAAGTTGTATGCCGATCCGAAGGATACCAACGTCGTGTACGCGCCGCAGGTGAGTCCGATGGTGTCGAAGGATGGCGGCAAGACGTTCGCGGCCGGCTTCGGTGGTGGCGACAATCACGACATCTACATCGACCCCACCGATCCCAAGCGCATCGCGGTGGCGCACGACAACGGCGTGATCATCACGAAGGACGGCGGCACCACGCGCCAGGCCGTGGCGGTGGCGACGGGTCAGTACTATCACGTACATCTCACGAGCCACTATCCGTATCACGTGTGTGGTGCGAAGCAGGACGCGGGTTCGTCGTGCGGCCCGGTGCGTGAAACGCCGGCGTTCGGTCGTGGTGGATTTGGTGGACCCGGTGGACCTGGTGGGCCAGTAGCGCCGCCGTCGCCGTTCTCCACGTTTTACGGTGTGGCGGGCGGTGAGTCGGGCTACATCAGCAGCAAGCCCGACGATCCCGACATGATGTTCGGCGCGAACTACGGTGGCAGCATGGACGTGCTGAACCGTCGCACCGGCAAGTCGCTGTCGCTCGATCCGTGGCCGCTCGATCCCATGGGCCACGATGCCAAGGATTCGAAGTATCGCTTCCAGTGGACGTACCCGATCGTGCACTCGCCGCACGATCCGAACACGATCTATGTCGGGTCGAACGTCGTGTTCCGTTCCACCAACGGCGGTACCACGTGGACGCCGATCTCGCGCGATCTCACGCGCAACGATCCCGCCACGCTGGGCAGCTCGGGTGGCCCGATCACGAAGGACCAGACCAGCGTGGAGTACTACGGCACCGTGTTCACGTTGGCCGAGTCGAAGCTCACGAAGGGTTTGATCTGGACGGGTAGCGATGACGGGTTGTTGCACGTGTCGCGCGACAACGGTGTGACGTGGAAGAACGTGACGCCGAAGGGACTGCCGGAGTGGATGCGCTGGAGCATCATCGAAGCGTCGCCGCACAACCCGGGTACGGCGTGGGTGGCGGGCAACCGCTATCAGATGGACGACTTCGCGCCGTATCTCTATCGCACCACCGACTACGGTGTGACGTGGACCAAGATCACGAACGGCATCGCGTCGGAGCATTTCACGCGTGCGATCCGTGAAGACCTGCATCGTCCGGGCATGGTGTACGCGGCCACCGAGCGTGGCGTGTACGTGTCGCATGACGCGGGCGCGAACTGGAAGAGCCTGCAGAAGAATCTGCCGCCGGTGCCGGTGAGCGACATGATGCTGCGCGACGACGATCTCGCGATCAGCACGCACGGTCGTGCGTTCTGGGTGATGGAGAACCTCACGCCGTTGCGTTGGGAGCCCGAGACCGAGAAGGCCGCGAGCGCGCCGTATCTGTACAAGCCGGTGCCGGTGTTGCGCCTGAACGGACAGGCCGCGCCGACGTTCGTGTATCGGTTGCCGAGCGATTCGATGCCGGTGACGTTCCAGTTCTACGACAAGGCCGGCAAGCTGTTGGCGACCGTTGCGAGCACCGATACCAACCCCACGCCGGCCGCGGGTGGTCCTGGTGGTGGACGTGGCTTCGGTGCGGCGGCGCCGGCTCGCCCAAGCAACCGGAAGGGCGTGAACCGGTATACGTGGACCATGCGTCACCCTGATGCCACCACGTTCCGCGGCATGATCTTGTGGGGCGGACGTGGCACCGGCCCGTCGATGGCGCCGGGCACGTACAGCGTGAAGATGACCGCCGGCAGTGCGGCGCCGGTGCAGTACACGTTTGTCGTGAAGCCCGATCCGCGCTCGGAAGCGACCGAAGCGGACTTGGTGGAGCAGACGCGGATGGCGCTGCAGGTGCGCGACCGCATGAGCGACGCGAACAAGGGCGTGATCGAGATCCGCAACCTGAAGAGCGACGTCACGGATCGTACGGCGAAGATGACGGCGAACGCCGCGTTTGCGCCGTTGGCGAAGAAGTTCGCGGACTCGTTGAGCGCGGTTGAGGATTCAGTCTATCAGACGAAGAATCAGTCGGGACAGGATCCGCTGAACTTCCCGATCCGGTTGAACAACCAGTTCTCGAGTTTGCTGAGCTTCGTCTCGAGCGGCGAGCGTCGCCCGCCCAAGCAGGCGTACGATGTACTGGCGGTGCTGAACCCGAAGCTCGACCTGCAGATGGCGCGCATGGAGCGCATCATTGCCGCGGACCTGCCCAAGATCAACGCGATGTTGAAGGCGGCGGGATTGCCGGAGATCACGCGGAGCAAGGTGGAGAAGGGCGGGCCGGGTGCGCCGCAGGCGGTGTTTGTGCCGGATGAGACTGCTGGGTTCGATCGGTAGGGATTCGCGCTGGTGGAAGTGATGACGCCCGGTCGACTTGGACAGTCGACCGGGCGTTGTTTTGTGCGGGGGCAGGAATGTGGCGCGTTAGATCGTTCGGCATAACTACGGCTGGCGCCGCGGCTCTTGGAACGAACCGGTTGAATTGCTTTCGCTAGAGCTGCTTGCGGACTTGCGAGCGAGCGCGGATTGTATGGATTCGGCCGTACACGCTGCTCGACCGGTGTCGAGTCGGTCGAGCGAATCTAGGTTAGGTAGCCTTACCCAACCTCTCGCTCAGTAGGAATCTCGTCAGAAGTGGAACCACGGCACTTGCACCCTCAATCGAGAGCCAAAGTGGCAAAAGTGTTCATCAGTCATTCCGGAAATGACAAGCCCCTCGTCGATTCTCTAGTCGATCTGCTTCAGCTGGGATGTCATTTGAATCTCGTCGACATCGTCTGCACCTCCGTTGAAGGAGCGGGCATCGAAACAGGTGCTGAGTTCATTCACTGGATCGACGCGAGTATGTCCGATTCGGCGATCGTTATCTTGGTACTGACACCAAATTTCTACGCAAGTCGCTTCTGTCTTGCAGAAATGGGCGCCGCATGGGCAACCAAGAAACCGGTCTTCCCATTGGTGGCACCGTCTTCCGCAAGGGATCCTGGTGTCGTATTTCTCGGTAGACAGTCGTCGCGAATGGACTCAACCGGCCTGGACGAACTGAGAGATCGGATTGCCGAATTCAACCCACATACTGCGACCGCTACACCGCGCTGGACTCTCAAGAAGAATGACTTCCTGACGTCTCTGGATTTGATTCTCGCCGCACTTCCGATTCCGGCAACGGTAGACCGAAAGCAGCTCGAGACGGAGAAGGAGCTCACAGAGGCAGCAAGACAGCTCTATAGAGATAACGAAGTTGTCGTGCGTGAACTGCGGGAACGCATTCGTCTCCTGGAGCTAGCCAAGGATGCTACCGAAGTCCGGAAAATCCGAAACCAGTTCAGCGACGCTGTTACACGATACGAAGCGACAAAGAAGGAAGTTCGAGTCGCTCTGGACTCACTTGGGCGCATTGAAACTCGAGCCATCTACGCAAGTTTAGCGCAGGAACGTTGGCGACCCGAGCACACTACTTGGGATCTTTGGGGTTCAGACATCCACAAGGCAACCAAGAGCGGTTGGATACTTGAAACAGAAGACATGTCTGGATCGAAGATGTATACCGCAAACAAGCAGCACCCGCGACTGTCAAAGGTGTTCAAGCTTCTCGAAGATCTCCGATGCGTCATTGAGGAGATCTCAGAGGAGGATAGCTCGACGATAGTGAGTGATATCGGATGTCTCCTCGAAGTTGACAATTGGCAGTACTGGGAAGAGCAGTTGCTTGACTACCGGCTCCTTGCCTAAAAACCACCTCGCCGACTTGGTCCTGCCAGTTCGCGCGCGGGAGGTGTCAAATCTCGCGTTGGTGCTGTCCGCGCCTTCAAGGATGGCGACCTTGCTCCATTCGGTCGCTGGTCGCATCCGGTGGAAGGGCCCTGCGGCAAACGCTGGCGGTTAGGCAGCGAAAGTACACCCCAAAGAGAATCTCAATGAGTCTTTCGAAGACGCAGTTCAGCGACATCGACTTGTCCGATCCCTTCTTCGACTCTTTAAAGGCCGACTACGCAGAATTCCCAGTGTGGTTTGCCAAGAAGGCGAATGAGTCCGCGTATGTATTTCGCGGCGACAGCGGTGCAATCGACGGCTTTCTCTATCTCAAGATCGAGGATGGACCGCTGTCGGACGTTGAACCCCCACTTGCAGCTGCGCGGCGGCTGAAGGTCGGCACCCTCAAGATCAATCCGCACGGTACTCGGCTCGGCGAACGCTTCGTCAAGAAAATCTTCGATCACGCAATTGCCGAGAAGGTTCAAGAGATCTACGTCACCGCATTCGAAAGGCACGGGGCGCTGGTTGCACTCTTCCATCGATATGGCTTTGAGAGCGTCGCGACGAAGACAAGCCCGAACGGAACCGAGCTGGTGTTGCTCAAAGAAATTCCGAAGGATCAGCCCAACCTGCTACAGCGATATCCGATAGCAAAGATCGGCGACAACGCGATCTACATGCTTTCACTTTATCCAAAGTGGCATACGAGACTACTCCCGGACTCCATTCTCAAAACCGAAGACGCGTCAATTGTCGAGGACGTCTCGCATACCAATAGCATTCACAAGGTTTACCTTGCGGCGATGAAGGGAATGCAGGATCTGCGCTCGGGCGACATTCTGTTGATCTACCGAACCACCGATGGCGTGGGTGCGGCTCACTACCGATCAGTCGTCACGTCCGTTTGCGTGGTTGAACGGTACCGAAACATCAGTTCGTTTCCCGACAAGGATGCATTCATCAAGTATTGTCTGCCGTACAGCGTATTTGAGCTCTCTGAGCTAGAGGACTTTTGGAAAAGCAAGAAGTATCCCCATGTTCTGAGATTTACTTACAATTTTGCTCTCCCACGCCGCGTTACGCGCGGTAAGATGATCGAAGAAATGGGATTCGATCCCGGGGCGTACTGGGGCTTCATGCCGCTCACACGCGAACAACTACGAACCGTACTAGAGGCCGCAAATCTCGATGAAGATCTTGTTATCAATTAGACCCGAGTACGCTCGGAGGATCCTCGATGGCACGAAGCGATTCGAGTTTCGGAAGCGCATCCACCGCGACCCACGCGTCCAGACAGTTGTTATCTACGCTACAATGCCAGTTGGCATGGTGATAGGCGAGTTCACCATTGAGTCTGTACACGCGGATGATCCGGAAAGTCTTTGGGAGCATACGAAGGAGCACTCTGGGATCTCCAAGGAGTTCTTCTCTTCGTACTTTCACGGGCGTGATGTCGCGTACGCAATCGAAATCAAAAAGGTGAGGAAGTTCCGAAAGCCAAAAAGCGTCTCCGAGTACTTGGCGAGTGGGATTGCGCCCCAGTCGTATGCGTACGTCGACTAGCCGATGGGCCCCTGCCCTCGCTGCGTTTTCGAGTGCTCCCTGCGTCAATGATGGCTACCCACTCACTGGCAATACGTGAACCAGTTCGGATCATACCGCGCTCTGCTTGGCAATTCTGTCTCTGCTCTATCTGCTGCGCTTGAGATCTACAACAAGCCGCGAATCGAGTACCGCGATGAGTGCACGGTCATCCTACTCGTCAACGCATGGGAACTCTTGCTGAAGGCAATGCTATCGAAGAATCGTGTTCGGATATTCTAGAAGAAGCGCATCAACGAACCGTATCGAACATACAGTCTTTCCGACTCACTCAATCGCGCCACTCCGTACTTTCCGGCCGGTGTGGATTTTGGCGCAACAGCGAAGAATCTCGAGTTGCTTGTCGACTATCGTGACAACGCAATTCACTTCTACAACGAACCCGGCTTCGGAGTAATTGTCTATTCACTCGCGCAAGCAGCCATCACAAACTTTCGCGATGTTGCGAAGGTAGTATTTGGAAGGGATATTTCAGCGGACATCAACCTCGCGCTCCTACCGCTTTCGTTGGCTGCTCCAGTCGACCCCATCTCCTTCGTGCGCAAGAGCGAAGAGGATTTATCGACATCTCCGAGCGTCCGACAGTTCAACGCACAACTCCGTACCCTAGTCGTTGAGCTCGAGTCGGCATCAGCGGATACCGGTCGCCTAATGACGGTATTCCATCCCGTTTTGATCTCAACGAAAAAGATCAGCCAAGCCGATATCACAGTTGGCATCGATGCAACGGCGGGCGCTGGCCCACCGGTGCTGATCCAGCAGCGAGTTGACCCGAACAGAACGCATCCATATCGCGAAGTTGACATTATTACGCGGAACGGAAAGACGGGCGGGCTTGGAATCTTCATCGGGAAGGTTAGTCTCACACAGTTCCCGTTTCGAGCACTCGGACACCATTTGAAGGTCAAAGAGGATCCGAAGTTTTATTGGGCAGATCAAAGTGGTGCCGTAGCCCGGTACTCGGATGCGTACGTTGCCCGCATCAAGTCCACTTCGGAGCCGGAACTTGCTGCAGCACTTAAATCGTATCGCGCGCATATGATAGCGCGTCAGCGGTAGCACGGGGGTTTGATCTTGTCTGCTCGTTCGCGAGAATTCAAAGAAATATCACAGACATCCGAATTCACGCGAGTGAGGTCACCTCTCCACCCCGTTGTGCTGAGGTCGCGCCCCTCAAGTCCGGCCACTGATCGACACCGCAACGACGGCCACCACGCCGCGAGGCTACACGTAGTGCGGAGCAATGCACAGGGTGGACACCTCTTGCACGCGAAGGGTGCTGTCATTGGCGATTTCGAGTGTCTCGATGTGTCGACTGCCGCGTGCCGATCTAGACCTGTTGCACTCAGAAGTCCCTCAGGCTGGCGGTCGCTGCTGCCTCACACCAGTAGCTTCATCGGCATTGAACTTCGTCATCAGTGCCATCACGCTTGTTGGCGGCAGGACAATCCGACCGAATGGACTGCGCGACGTAAGTTCGTCGACAACCTGACGGACGTACGGAAACAGGAGCGCCCGGTTTTGCGGTGTCGATCAGTGGCCGGATTTGAGGTGTCCACCGAGGAAAGTGTCCACGGGGTATCGTGATACGAGGGGGGGGGGCGCACACGCGGTAGTTTACTAGAGTATCCAGGGGACCCCGGAAAGCTCAGCTCTGCTGTCCGCGACACCAAGCGCGTGATCAACAATCAATTCACGTTTTTCTGAGTCATCAATTGAATGATGGCGCAGGAGGAAGAATCAAGTTGGCAAATGCAAGCCATGTTGGAAGATCGCAGCGCCTGCGTCCGAGTATCGCCAAAACAGTGGACGACCGTAAACCACAAGAATCATGAGTGGCGAGAGACGGCGAACTGTTGTCGCCATCTGCGGAATGCTGGCAGTTTTCATTTGGGTGATAAACGTCGATGACAAGCGCACATCGCCATCGCCCGAGAGCGTTGGCGAGATAGCGCCAATGTCTGTCGAGTCGTCGGCGCTGTCGGAATCGGAACATGCTGCGCTGCCGAGCCCACAGTCGTTCGCTAAGACTTTAGAGAGTCGTGAGCCAGTGACTGAAGATGCAGATTCGACTGGTATCTCTGGCCCGCCATCGCTAGACCAAGAAGAAATAGCAACGATGCCCTCGAAGCCGCCGCGGTTAGCTGCAGCAAGTTATGACTGCTCTTCGGCACGTCTCTCACTGGTGGAGCGAACAATCTGCGGTGACGCAGCACTACGTTCGCTCGATGCGACAATGGCACGACTCTATAGGCGCGCACGCTCGGAACAACGAACCTCCGTCGAACAGCAGCGTTCGTGGCTAACCGTTCGCGCAGGTTGCGAAGCTTCCCCTGCAATAACGACTTGTCTGAAGGAGCTCTATGTGGCTCACATCAGGGACTTACAGTAGCAGAGTAAGTCTCGCGATTTCGCACGGTCCTGCGATTGCCAAAAAGAGTGTGCCCGAGGGATCGCTCCGCGGATTGATAACTGCGACGAGAACGATGAGCGTTCTCTGTCCACGAAAGTCTAGCAGTTGAACGTCAGCTGGCTCAGTGCGTCCGACAGCCGTATTGCTATGAGGACCTGCGGAAACGCTTTTCGCTGGCGGGTGGCAGCTACAGATAGTACGTGAATAGCGTCCCACGCCGGAGCTCTTGCCAGACTGAGTGCACGGGTCATCCGGCCGTTGTCTGGCCGAGAGCTCACTTCCAACGTATCGAGGATGTCGCCAAGTGGTATCTCCAATCGCTACTGCTCAGAATCTGACTGGCCGTAATCCGATGAGGCTGGCAGGGTACACGAACCTCGCGTGTGGTACCTTGAAGGTTCTCGCGGCGGCTTACGTCGGAAATGAAGCGATTTCCGGAATTCGAGCGATGGTCGCCTCATCGAGCGACTCAATAGGTTTGCCGCCGGTGGTGGGATTGATACTCGGCGTGAGCGCGTTTGTTCTCGCGATTGGCGGCCTGCAGCAGGTGGTTCGCGGTATCGGTCAAGTTGGCACACTCGTAATGCCCCCGCGTGCGCCGGCTGACTTGGCCGACTACGAGGCAGACCTCGCTGTGCCACTCATGAGGCGCGAGCTGCCAGCGTTCAAGCTCCCATCCGTTGATGAATATCGGTTGGCACACCGTCTCTTCCCGACACAGTTCCCGTTACTCTCGCGAAGAGTTCGGGAACAGTTGATTCTTGCTGTCTCCAGCGCGACCTCGGCTGCTCTTCTATCCGCGCTGGTAGCATGCTTTCTGTGGGGCTTGACGTTCGTGCAGTCAGAGGCTGTTCAGGCACTTCGCCCGTCGTTTCCTTGGATAGTCATTCTAGGGCTTTTCGCCTCAAGTGCGGTGCGACTTCGATTTGTGCAGTCGCATTTTCAATCTTCGACTCCTTCGCTTTTTCGTGAGGAGTTTCGATTTACGGCGGCTGGTGGTGGGGATCCACTGCAGATTCCGATTGGCCTTGAGCATGAACTGATGTCTCTGCGCCCCTTCAGCGGTGCGCCAAATCGTGGCCGAGTGTTCGGCTTCGCGATGCAGCCGGGTGGTGTCGGTAACACTGGCGAATACTCAGGGGACATCGTCTTAGAGACACAACCGGAGCTCGTCGAACCCAAACTGCCGATGTCGCCCGACATCGTGCTAGCAGTCGCTGCGGCAATGACGCTCACAGCACTCGGTCTGATGCTCGCACGACCAGATTACCTCGCTGACGGCTCCGCATTCTCGAACGCACCAAACATGCCAGGCGTCGCTGCCCGATTTTCAGCACGCATGTTCGGAGCGTTCTTTCTGCTGGGATCCGCAAAGGAGACCATCGGGCAAGCTGAGCATTTCCTGAGCGTCTTTCGCTTTCGCTCTCTTGGCGTCGTGGTCTCTGTACAAGGCACTTTCGGGCGAGCTGGAGTCAAGGTTGGTAAGGCGATCCGCGACTCTATCGAAAGCGAGAATGTGATTGTACGAAGCGACTCCGCCATTGTTGGCTACATAGCGAGAATCGAGTCGGAGAGTAGTGGCCTGATGGGCGTTCGATCGGTTATTTCGATGTCGGCAGATCCACTGAGCGAGTTGGTCCGCAGCACCCTCGAACAATGGTTTGAAGCATTTCGTGCCCGAGGATCAGACATTGTCGGAATCGACCTACGGAGCGAGAAGGTACGCGATCTCGTGCAAGCAAATGTGGCGATTGATGCACAGCGGACCGGCGCCAAGGAAACGGCACGCATTCAGGCATCACAGAGGGCTGGCGCTGATTCGAAACTGTCGAAGCCGCTGAGCGAAGGAGTTTCCCGCATCGAAGAAAGAAACCAAGAACCACCGCGAATGCTTCACCCGCCGAGCGCAGGGCGTACCGATTTGCCAGATGAGGACTCGAAGGTGTGCCCGGACTGTGCTGAGCGAGTTCGACTTGCCGCTCGCCGGTGTCGCTTCTGCGGGTATGATTTCGCCACAGACTAGCAAGCTGCGACAGAATAAACATCGGTTGGTCGGGGTTCAAAAATGGGTCCGCCTCGCGAACGCGATTACGCACCCCGAAGCGGCTGACTGAACAACAATCATGTGGCGACCGTGCAGTAGTGATCGGCATCAGCTGTTCAGTGGATCGACTTCGACCGAAACGAGCATGGTCGCCATCGTCGAAACGCGTACTCGGCTGCCGGGCTACCGCCGGCAGTACTTCTGAGCCCCACGCCCTATCGGAGCGCAAGCGGAAATGGTTGCTGACGCGGGGATCGCACCGAGCCGAAGATGGCGGTGCGCCCGCGTCAATATCGTAAAAGAGTTGCCAACGATTCCCATTCCGCACCTCAAGAACGCGACCTCGGCTGCGCTGCGTGAGCGCACTGCACACTTCTTCGGCATTCTCGGTAACCTACCGAACTTCAACTGTTCACGCCCTCGCACGGTCACATACGAGCAATCGCTATCCTCACCGCTGCAGCATCGATGTTCGCTAAACGCGAGCGCCACAGACGGCAAAAGGCCAACGACATCCTAAAGGTTTTCGCGATCACGACAGACCTCCGGGAGCTCCAAGGTGTCCGCGAATAGCACAATCGCGTCCGCTTCTCCGTTCATAGCGCGGATGACGATGCGTTCGCATTCTCCTCCAGCCTTGAATCGGATCACATTACGCACGTCGGAAGCAGCACTTCCAAACATCATCCTGCTGTCGAGAAAGCTTCTAACGCGTTCCATAAATCGCCCACGTTCAGATCTAGGAGGAGGGCTGTAATCCGCTCCAAGTCGCGATGCTACGAATCGCACTAACCGTGCGTCCAGAACACCTTCATCGACTTTCATATCAAGATACTCAGCGTATTCACTCGCATCCTGCGTACACATTGCGTGCGGGAACCACATATCTCGGTCAAAATACACTTCGCCGCCTGCGAAGTATTCCTTAGGCGCGTCGGCGAAAATTGAATCAAAGACGGCCGGGTTGGAGTTTGATTGAATGAAACGACATACGGGTGGAATCGCACTCTTCCTTGCCTTCTCCTTTGGCGCATCGACCACCGCCCTGCTTTCAACCTGAGCGACAGCAGCACGGAGCGTCGTCCCGTCTGCGAATACGGCCGGATTAAGTTCTAGGTGCCTCGAAAACGAAACTCCATCGATTCGCCCGCGAATCCTTACGATATCCCCAGTCTGCAATCGTCGAACGTACGACTGATCTTCCGCAGAGAGCGCGACAACTCGGGCTGAAACGGCGGGCGCTCTATCGGGGCCAAGGCAGTCACTGCTGGTCAGCAAGAAGGCGGTCTCGTCAAGCTTGCTGATCTCATAGACCTGGACATTCCATTCGACGACGCTACCGCGCATCTGTTCTTCGGCCTCTTCGCGCTGGAGATCGGTGTTCTCGGATCCGTACTTGAATAGCGCGCACAGGGCGCTGGTCTTCAACTGTGTAGGCGTAGTCGCCGCCAGCGATTGAAGAGCGTCGACGTGGGGCGCTGCAGGACCACAAGCACCAAGCACAATGCTTGCCGAGATCAGCACAGGAGCGAAAAACCCAGTCAAGCCCTTTTTGAACGGCGATCGGACACATTGTGAATTGCGAGAATGCTGCACTGGGAGGAACTCCGGCGAAGGACGAATGAATCAGCGTAGAATCCGGCCACAGCTCGACACCGCAAATCCGGCCATCCTGCCGGTGAACAGAGAAGGGATAGTAGCTGCATAAAGTGATCGAGGCGTCGATGACCAGCTGAATGTTCGTGCGCCAGCTAGCCGGGCCGCAAGTGCGAACTTGGGCGGCGTGGTCATCTCTTTGATGCTGCCTTCACTCGCTAACGACGCAGCCAGAACCCAGAGTTTGAACTCGGTGCTAGACCGTCGGGAAGTCGTGTCACGCAAGAACCTTCGAGGGGCTTCCTCGGCAGCGGTCGCCAACCAGTGTGTCGGCGACAACAGACACGTCCGGGCCATCCGCAATCACACGCGCCTCACCGCGCACGGCGAGCGCCGTGTGCGGCGAGCCGAACGCCGCGTGAATCCACCGCATCGCCGAATCGGCTTCAGTCTGCGGCGGCAGTCGACGAGCCGCATCACCGCGTGTCGCCACCGAGAACGAGCCCTCGCGCATCGCGGCCGCCGGCTCGACAAGCCACGCACTATCGGCATCAAGCGACGTCACGTACACGAGGTTCTCCCGCGTGGGTCGCGCGTCATCGCGTCCGACCGTAGCCGCGCCACCAGCGATAAGCGCCAGCGACGCCACCAGCATCAGCCCCGCCGATCGCGCAAGACGTTCATCACCCATCAACCCGCTAAACGACTCGAGCTGCGGCGCCAGCAACCACGCCAGCATCGGCACCAGCACGCCCATCGCAATACCACCAGGCCCCTCCAGCGGCAGGATGTATCCATCGGTCGTGAAGCACACTGGCACAGGGAACGACGCGGCGATCGTGGTCGCCACCCAGCGGGCGGCACGCGCACCCGCGCAGTCGCGCCACACCATCTCCACCACATCGGCAATTGCCACCGCCAGTAGTGGCCACGCGAACAAATAGCTCGCGCCCGGGAGCTTCATCGCGGTAAAGCACGCGAGCCCACCCCACACGATCAGCGCCCCCACGTGCAGCGCCTCTCGGCTACCCCATCGCCGCACGAGTGCCCAGGTGCCGGCGGCGATGGAGAGGGTGAGCATCGCCCACGCCAATGCGTAGATGCCGCTCCACGATAGTTGGCCGCCCCATGTGGTGGTGGTGTGCAACTTCTCGATCGCGGTCGCGAGCTGCGACGTCACCAAGCCGCCGAGCGCGGCGGCTACGATCATGGCGACGGCGCCGAGTGCGATGCCGCGTGCCCACTTCTTGTCTTGGCGCGCGGTGAACACGGCCAGAGCGATCACTATCGCCGCAACCACCAGCGCGAGCGGCACGCTGAACGACTCGGGATACGCCAGCACACCAACGAACGGGCTGTCGAAGAAGACCGCGCTTTAGGCGAAGTTGAGCGTGGCCAGCGCGAGCGCGACATCGAGGTGGCCGGTGACGGACTCCTCGGCGTCGGTGAAGAGCGCGATCACGTCATGTTCAGATCACATGCCCGGCCGCGGGATACCGCAACGCGCCTGTACTCCGCAACAATGCACCGCCTCATCACGCGCTAACTTTCCGCGATGCGCCCCCTCGACCACCTCCGCTCCGCCCTCGCCGACCGCTACACCGTCGAGCGCGAGTTGGGGCAGGGCGGGATGGCCACGGTGTACTTGGCCAGCGATCGCAAGCACGACCGCCCCGTCGCCATCAAGGTCCTCCGCCCCGAACTTGGGAACGCGCTCGGCGCGGAGCGGTTTCTCCGGGAGATCCGGACCACCGCAGCGCTCCGGCACCCCAACATCCTCCCGCTCTTCGACTCCGGCGCCACCGACACCGGCCCCGACGGGCTGCTCTTCTACGTGATGCCGCTGGTCGAGGGGGAGTCGCTCCGCGCCCGTCTCGACCGCGAACGCCAACTCCCCGTCAGCGACGCGCTCCGCATCACCGGCGAGGTCGCCGCCGCGCTCTCGTACGCGCATTCACGCCTGATCATCCATCGCGACATCAAGCCCGAGAACATTCTCCTGGAGAATGGTCGCGCGATCGTCGCCGACTTCGGGATTGCCCGGGCCGTCACGACCGATAGCGGCACCGCGCTCACGCAAACCGGCCTCGTGCTCGGCACGCCGGTCTACATGAGCCCGGAGCAGGGGATGGGCGAATCCGGGCTCGACGGCCGGAGCGATCAATACGCATTAGGCTGCGTGCTCTACGAAATGTTGGGAGGCGAACCGCCCTACACCGGCCCAACCGCCATGGCGATCGCGGCCAAACGACTCTTGGAACCGGTACCGAAGATTCGGACACTGCGGGAGACGGTGCCCGAGCACGTCGCAGCGGCGCTCAACCGGGCGCTCGCCAAGACGCCCGCCGATCGCTTCACCGACGTTGCTGAGTTTGCGCGCGCGCTCGTTGCCGCCGAAGCCGTCTCGCCGCCGCCAAGCGCTTCTCGGCCAAGCGCGCCGCCGACACCCGCTTCGCGGCGCCTGAGCGGCGGGCTGGCGATTGGCGTGGGTGCCGCGGTGGTCTTGTCGCTCGGCGCGCTCTGGTTCGCAAGCCGAGACCGGGCGGCACCGTTCCCGACCATCGGCAGCACGAGCCAAGTGACCCGCGATCCGGCGCTCGAACTCGACCCGGCGCTCTCGCCCAACGGGTCGATGCTCGCCTACGCCCAGGGCACGCCGACCAAGCTCCAGGTCTACGTCCAGCCAGTCGCGGGTGGTCGGCCCATGGCACTGACCTCCGACACCACGGAGAGCTTCCGGGCGCCTGTCTGGTCTCCCGACGGGCGCTCCGTCGCCTTCCAGGGCAAGGACGGCGTCTGGGTGGCGCCGGCCGCTGGCGGGGCGGCAAGACGGGTGGTGCAGCTGGACACCGCCTTGATGCCCATGGGGTCGGGCTCGATCTCGGCGGTGACGGGTCTGGCCTGGTCCCGCGACGGGACGCGGCTTGCCTACACGAGCGTGGAGCCCATCCTGAATCTTGCGTCGGTCGCGCCCGGCAGCGAGACGGTTCGGCTCCAGACACCGGCTATGCCTTCGTCGCCTGCCTGGTCGCCCAACGGGAAGTGGGTGGCGGTGGCCGTAGGTAACTCCCCGTTCATCTTCGGCACCGGGTATCTCGGTAACACGGGCAACAGCGCCATCGTGCTCATCCCCACCGCTGGCGGTCCTGCGGTCCCTGTCACCGACGGAGCGTCCCTCAATCAGAGTCCGCAGTGGTCGCCCGATGGTCGGGCCCTGTATTGGATCTCCGACCGAGGGGGAAACCGGGACGTCTACCGAGTCCGGGTCGCCCGCACGGGAAGCCCAGCGGGACCGGCCGAGCGGCTCACGACGGGCCTCGACGCCCACAGCATCAGCCTCGCCGCGAACGGGTCAGCGCTGGCCTACTCCGTGTTCCGAACCTACTCCAACATCTGGTCCCTTCCGGTTCCTGCCGCAGGTCCCGTCGTGGCCGCCGCGTCAGCCACGCCACTCACCACCGGCCGGCAGACCATCGAGAGTGTGGAGGTGTCCACCGACGGGCAGTGGCTGGTGTTCGACTCCGACCGGGGTGGTAACGCGGATCTTTATCGGATGCCCGCGGTCGGCGGCGAGCCGGTCCGGATCACCAGCGACTCCGGGGGCGACTTCAGCGCCGTCTGGTCGCGCGACGGTGGCCGGATCGCCTTCCACTCGTTCCGGGGCGGCGTTCGCCACGTGTACACCATGAACGCGGACGGCACCGGATCAGTCCAGCGGACCCTCGGCCAGGCGAGCGAGCTCGACCCGACTTGGTCCCCCGACGGCACCGCGCTGGGTTTCCAGTCGATCCGGAACGGCCAGAACACCCTCCGGGTCGTGTCGCTGTCGGGGAAGGACTCCTCCCGGGTGGTCGCGATCTCAGGGGACTTCCTGCGTTGGTCGCCCACCGGTCCGTGGCTGGCCTACCACGCCGTCGACGGCATTCGGGTAGTCGCGGCGACGGGCGGGCAGAGCCGATTGTTGGTGGACAACACCCTGGACGGCGGCGACGCCTTTCTGGCGGCGTGGGCACCAAACGGGGAAACGATCTACTACCTCTCTCGGCGGCCGACGGGATGGGCGATCCGGTCGGTGCCGTTCGCCGGCGGGACCACACGGGCGCTGGTGGACTTCGGCGACCCGGCGAGTCAGCCGGCCCGGTACGGCTTCTCGACCGACGGGCGGCGGTTCTACCTGACCGTGGGGAGTAGCGAGAGCGACCTGTGGGTGATGCGGTTGGAGGGGCGGTGAGATTCTCCTGGTTTGCTACCAATTTGTCCCAAATTGGTATAAAAGTATTGCGGGCCAATTCGTCAACTCCTAATTTAGCATGAATTAGTAGGAATCTGGTAGTTGGGCCGCGCCCCCCGAATCCCGAGCCGTGAAGCTGCCTGTTCCGCCCCCAAGCTTTCCTACGCTGCTGGCCGACCTTATTGCCACGGCCGACGGGCGGGAGCGCTTTGAAGCGCTCACGCGCGAAGGCCTCGGTGCCGCGCCCGGCGGCAGGTACCGCCACTGGGACACCTTCCGGCACACGCCCCCTTCAGCGCAGTTCTCCGCAGAGGAGCAGTGGATCGCCGTAAAACTGGCCAGGCGTGCGCTGTACCGGCCGCTGCCAATGAAGGACGTTCGCGGAGTACTGTTTCAGTACGCGCTGCCGAACGCCGCGCTCGACATGCTGCATCAGATCGAGCGGACTGCCGGCGCAAGCCTTAGCGGCAACATGCAGGGCAATGCGCTGGTGACGAACCGCGCCACGCGCGACACGTACCTGTTCACGTCGATCGTGGAAGAGGCGATCACGTCGAGCCAGCTTGAAGGTGCCTCGACCACGCGAAAAGTGGCCAAGGCAATGATTCAGGAGGGACGCGCTCCCAGCAATCGAAGCGAGCGCATGATCCTGAACAACTATGAAGGGATGCTGTACGTCCGAAAGTTCATTCACGCTCCGCTCACACCGGAAATCGTGATCGAACTACAACGACGGATGACCGAGGGAACGCTGGACGATCCCAACGCGGCTGGACGATTTCGGCGCGATGACGAACACATCGTCATCGAAGACGAAACAGGAACACGCCTGCACACGCCTCCGCCGGCCGCCGAGCTGAAAGCACGCATGCGCGCGATGTGTGACTACGCCAACGGTGCAGAGCAGGGAGAATTCGTACCGCCGGCCGTGCGCGCGCTCCTGTTGCACTTCTGGCTGGCGTACGATCACCCATTCGTCGATGGCAACGGCCGAACCGCGCGCGCCTTGTTCTACTGGTGCATGGCGCGCGAAGGCTACTGGCTGTGCGAGTATGTGTCGATCTCTCGAATCCTTCGTAAGGCACGCGCGCAGTATGCGCGTTCCTATCTCTATACGGAGACCGACGACAACGACGCGACGTACTTCTTGTTGTACCAGATGCGTGTGCTACTTCGCGCCATTGGAGACCTGCATAAGTATCTCGCCAAGCAGGTCGTGGAGATGCATGACGCCGAGGAGATGGTACGTCGCGCCTCAGCGATAAATACGGAGCTCAACCCCCGACAGCTCGCGCTGATCAACCACGCGCTGAAGAACGCTGCGGCTCGCTACACCGTGGAGTCACACCGACTTTCGCATGGCGTGAGCTACGAGACAGCACGCAGTGATCTGCTCAAGTTGGTCGGGCAGAAATTGCTGACGCAGCGGAAGGTCGGGAAAGCGTTCGTGTTCGTGCCGGCGGCGAATGTTCGCGAACGCCTCAGCGATAGGTGACTCAACCGTACTGAGAATTTTTACTCAGTACGGTAAGCAAAATGCACGAGGCCACGAGAACCCTTACTACGGAGGCTATCCGGGCGCGGCGCCCGTGATTGGCGAACCCGCCCGCTGGGCGCGCTACGTGGCCGACAGCCTCATCGAAACGTCGATCTCGCGCGACGTGCGGCTGCTCACGCGAGTGGACAAGCCGGCTGTCCTCCGCCGGCCATACCACCGCCATCGCTCCTACGCGAGTGCCCACGCCTAACGCCGTCGCCTAGCGGAGCAGTCCGATGCACTTGAATTGTAGAATCCAAAACTAAAGCGTAGACCCTCTCGCTTTAGTTTGATTCCGCCACGCTGTCGCGCGACATCAGCGCGGCCGGGCCGAGTGGAGGCGCTATCGGCTTCCCGCGTTGCTCGGCAACGTATCCCGAGGCGGTCGCCGCCTCTGCGTTGGTGTCGGCGGCGGGGTGCGTCGGGACTCCCGGATTCTGGCTCGTTCTTCGGCACTTTGCATCGGCTCCGGTGCGCCGAGCTGTGGACTTGTGCGCTCCGGCGGATCGCCTGGCTTCCTCAAGCTTTCGCCCAGCTGCGCCGCAACCTGCTGATCCGTCAGAAATGGCACCAGCGTGTACGCCTCCGCGAGCGTGACCGGGCACGTGGTGCGCGGTGCGCCAACCCGCAACAACGGGTGATTGGCCATGCGGGAATCAAGTCGAGCAGGATCCGCCGCCGCTGGGACCCGCGCGTACCAGAAGGAAAAGCTCTGCACACGATTCACGTTTTCTATGACATAGCGACAGTAGAGCAGGCGAGCGTCGGATGCCACGGCCGCGATATCCTCACGAAGAATCGTTCGCCACGGCTCACGAAACTCTTCTGGGTTGGAGTATCGGATACCTGGGCCGATCCCGCTCATGCCCATCACGCTCAGCGACTTTACCGACCCGAGCGCGACGCGGTCTGTGGAAAGATGATAGTACTTTTCAGGCTGTGGCGTCTCGATGGGGAATGCGACGTTTGGTAGCGCATTGTAGTAGTGCACCTTGTGCGTGACCTGATTCGAATCGTGCTCGAAGATGAGTTCACCGCGCTCTTTGCGTTGGACAAACTGCAGGTACTCGTAAAACGCCTTGGCGTTTCCTGCAACGCAGAGGTTGTGAAGCCTTTGCTCCGTATGACATGCCCCGCCGAAATTGCCCGCGTACTTGTTGTCATTCTTCACCGCGCAGTCGTAGGCGCGATCGTACAACAGGATGCAGAAGTGGGGCTCCTTGCGCACGGCTGGTGGTCGTGACTTCACGCCCATCTTCCACGCCGTCCACTGATCAATGCCATAGGCTTCAACGACCGCCGTTTCCAGCTTTTCTACGATCGCCTTATCTCGCTCGGCTTCGGCGAGCTGTTGCTGCAGAAATCCTCGGTCTTTGCAGGTTCCGCATGCTGCTAACCGCGAACGAAGCGTGGCCGGAAGCTGCTCGGTAACGACCCGCATGGAGGCATAGTTGATGACCGATTCGAGAAACCCCGGCCCTTCGCGCATATCTTCGCCCATGCGCCGGAGATAATGCTCATAGAGCGTCATGCGTGTACCGATGAACTGTGCGAAGGCCGCCTTCACGGGAGCGCACAACACCAATATCAGTCCGACAGACATCGTAATCCGACGCATACAGTACCTCAGAAATGTTTGGTGTTATCAGTCGCTATCACGCGTTCACGTGATGGACAATGCATTTGGCTACGCGCACGGTACTGGTCTTCCTCGCAAGCCTGTGAGTCCGCAACGCGTAACCGAGCGAACAATTTCATGTGGTACACGTGTCCCCGATGTAACAGTCAGAACGCAGGCGGATCATGTGCCGCTTGTGGCTATCACTCCCAGGGCAACGCATTCGGCGCAATGATGGATGACATGCGCGCCAGCACGCCTCCAGCCCGGCCGAAAACACCAATCGAGAAGGACTCCTCCTTCGCGAATATTCTGGGGGTTGCAGCGGCGGCTTCCGTGCTCTGGGGCGGCCTTCGGCGCGGTGCGATCACGGATGCGTACCTCGTTGCTGCTGCTCTAACAGGGGTGGGCGTCGCTTATGCACTGCGGCGCATGCCGTGGCTTGTGCGACCGCTGCGGTGGGTCGCGTCAGCGGTGGCAGTGTGCGCGATGGCCGGCGTGCTCCTATTCCTGCTGCGTGCCATAAGCTGAGGTTGCGTTACGATGGCATTGCCTTGGCCGCGTGGTTACTCCGCTCGCGAACGCAGCGTAAGGCGTACCGCGGCATCCCCTCGCGTCGGTGTATACGCTGACGTGTTGTCGATGATGACAACGAGCGGACCTGTCACCACGCGAACCCACGGGGATTCAAACCGGCGGAATGCTCCCTTCTTGGACAGCGAATTTCCGAAGACGCTCTGTGCGTTCTTGGTGCCAGCCACTCCGTCGAGCGCTTCACTGAACTCGCCGACCGGCGCCACCAGCAACCACTGTTCCTTGGTAATGCTCTCCTGAGTCGCTACCACGTCCAACGGAACGTCACCATTCACTTCTACCAAGACCTGCACGAGCATGGGCGCAGGGATGGTGAACCCGAACGCCTCGGCGTCCTCGGTGGCGATGTAGCGATCATGTACAAGCTCGCTGATAGCGGGCGCGGCCGGCCGAGGCTCGTCGGCCGGCTGATCACTCCGACGCCGCGTTGTAGAAGCGCCTTGCGCTTCGCCCTTCTCTCTCGCGGTGCGCCTCGACGTCACGTCGTCCATCATGGTGTCGAACGATCGCGGCGGCGAGACATTGCTGAACAGCAGCATCGACAGCGCGAGCGTGATGCTGAACAACACGTTCCCGCGCCACTTACGAAACTCAACGACGTAGTCGCCCGACTCGCTAATGCGGATGGCCCGAATCGACCGTGTATCTGCCTGCGCGAGTGCGCGGGCCATGATGCCTTCGAGGATCACTTTGGCCGCTGGTGGTGCAGCGGCGAACACGGCGCGGAAACGAGTGCTGGCAAACCCTTGGGATATCGACGTGTTCACGAACTCGCTGGCACCTTGGGCGATCCCCGAGAGCATCAGAGCAGCAATCAGGAACGCCAATCGGACCGCATTGATGGGAGCCAGAGTCCCGTCCGTTGCGGCGCCGAGGAAGCGCATCAGCATGTCGTGGCCGACGAAGTACAGAAAGCCCGACATCCCTACAGTGAACAACACGATCACCAGATGCCAGCGAGGCTGAATCCGCGGAGCGAGTCGACCAACTTCCTTCTCGATATCACGCTGAACATCAGGACCGAACACACTGTCCGCAGGGGAAGTCATTGATGGATGCGGGAGGGAATGCATGGCTTTCCTACAATGTCAGCGAATGGTGCTCTCGCGCCTCACGTGAATACGGGAGGGCGCGCACCGGTTGCTACCATGTACCAAGTCGCCCTTCGGGTCTCGACACCGTCCGGTCCCGCTCGCAAGTTGACCGTGCATTGCAGAACAGTCGTCGTCCAATCACACCGCAATGAAGGCATGCCACGATGGCCGTTCGGATTGCTGTTTGCTGAGGCCCGCGGCGTGGCGTCACTCGAATCGCTTGAGCGTATGGCTGGGCTTGCTGCTGTGCCTCTTTCCGGTAACCGGACGCACACAGCCACTCCCGGCCCTCGACGAGTATCGCGTTCGCTCATTCAGCGCGTCCGACGGACTCCTCGGCTCCGATGTGCGCGCCGTGATACAGGGCAGCGACGGCTTCATCTATGTCGCCAATAGCCGTGGCGTCGCGCGATTCGATGGTCGGCGCTTCGAGGTGGTGCGGTTGCCGGGTTTGAGCAGCCTGTTCGTGGTCGCCCTCATGCGAGACCAGCGCGGCCGGTTGTGGATTCGCACCGATGGCGGCGAGATCGGCATACTCGATCGTGGCCGATTTCGTGCGCTTCCCAAGCCCGCGGTTCCTGTGCGGTCATGGAATGAGACGCCCGATGGTGTGATCTGGCTCGGTGGAGATGCGGGGCTGGTTCGGGTCGCGCCCGACGAGGCACACCCCTATACGTACTTCACGCGTGCCGATGGGCTGCCAAGCGAATCCGTGGCTGGTGTCTTCCGGATCGAAAATGGGGAAGTCATTGCGCTGACAGACACGCGCCTGGCCAGGATGGTGGCAGACCCGAACTCACCGCGCGGCGCGCGCTTTGAATCGTTCGGACCTGTACTCGCCGGCGGTAACGACGAATACACGACGGCGCGGCGAGATGAGCGGGGACTCTGGTTTACCGCGCGCGACAGCGATGGTGCACGTCTGCTGGTTCGGTACCGGTCGGGTACTTTCCGAACGTTCCGTGGCGCAGCGGCACTCCCACTCGACAGCCTCGACTGGACGTCGCGTTCACCGTCTGTCACTGGTCCAGACGTTGCCCCGGCTTTGCGAGTGCATGGCACAAAAGGTCTTGGAACCGAGCCGGGGCGGATTCTCATGATCGCGCTCCGGGCCCGTGACGGCAGCGACTGGCTTGCCCTCCGTGAAGTGAACGGAAAACAGGATGACGTGGTGCGCCGCGTCAAAGGCGCGCTCGAACGGATTGATGTGAAACGCTACGCCCGATTCACGCGCGTCTGGCAGCTCATGGAGGACCACGAGGGAACCATCTGGATAGGCACCGATCGAGGACTCGTACAGGTGTCCCCTCGAAGGCTTTTCGCCTTGACGCCGGCAGACGGGCTGAGTGCCGATTTCACGTCACCCGTCCTCCAAACAGCGGACGGCACACTCTGGGTGGGCACGTGGGGAGGAGGAGTCGACGAGTTCTCTCGCGGCCGCTGGCAACGTCGATATACTACGGCAAGCGGCCTCCCGAATAACCAGATCAGGGCACTGTTTCAGGCAGCCGATGGAGTTCTCTGGATCGGCACGAGTCTGGGCTACGCGGCGATTCGCGATCGGCAGGTCATCTTCGCGGCGACGACCCAATCGGAGGTGCGCGCATTTGCGTCCGCTCCGGGCGGTGGCCTCTGGATCGCTACGGAGACCGCGCTTCTGCTGCGAACAGCACAAAGCACGTCAGCGCAGTTCGCCGACATCCTGCGCGGCAGGCATCTTTGGTCGTTGCATCGTGACCGCACGGGATCGCTGTGGATAGCAACAGAACGCGGCCTGTTCCGTGTCGTGGGAGACTCGATTCACGAGTACGGTATCGGTGATGGGCTGCGAGGAAACTCAATCGCATCGATAGCCGAAGAACCCGACGGCACGCTCTGGTTCGGCAGCTATGACCGAGGAATCCACCGCTGGCGTGGCTCGCGATTCACTCCAATTTCGACGGCGCACGGCCTGCACAGCGACGGCATATGGCGCATGCTTTTCGACGAGTTTGGCGCCGTCTGGATGTCCAGCGACCAAGGTATTGCACGAGTTCCCACTAGGCAGCTGCACGCCATGGCCGACTCTTTGGATGAAGGCCTATCCCCCCGCGGGAAGCTTACGCCGATGCTTTTCACTGAAGCAGACGGGATGCCGAATCGCGAGAGCAATCGTGGATCGCCCGCTGGCTGGCGCCTACAGGACGGTCGATTGATTTTCAACAATCTCGAAGGACTGGTGGTCATCTCCCCTCCGTTGACAGCGCGACGCATGCCCGCGCCCCGCACCGCACTCCGGAGCGCCCGCGCCGATGAACGTGACATCGTCATCACCGACACCTCCATTGCGGTGTCGAGTGCAGTACGCCAACTGCGGTTCGAGTACACCGCGCTCTCGTTCATTGCGCCAGACCAGAATAGGTACCGATATCGGCTCGATGGATACGATAACCACTGGGTCTCGGGCGGTACGACGGCGCAGGCGACGTACACTGGTTTACGTCCCGGGCGGTTTGCGTTCCACGTGCAAAGCACGAGCGGCGCGGACTCGACGTACGGGCCCGAGGCAATGGTGTCCGTGCAGATTGTGCCACGCTACTGGCAAACGCTGTGGTTCCGTGCGCTCGCCATTGCCAGTGTGCTGGGCGCGCTGTTCACGCTCTATCGCTACAGGGTTCGTCAGCTGCTCGCTCTGCAGCAGATGCGTTTGCGGATCGCTTCCGATTTGCACGACGACATTGGATCCAATCTCAGTTCGATCGCGCTGTTGAGCAGTATGCTCGAGGATCACGATGAACTCGCCGATCGGGAACGCCAGCAGCTACGGCGCATCAATCGTACAGCCGCCGAGACCGTCGATGCGTTGCGCGACATTGTGTGGCTGGTCAATCCAACCCACGGCGACGTGAATGATCTTGCCGTACGGATGCGCCGAATTGCGTCGGACCTCCTTCCGGGTGTTGCGTTCACGTTGCAGGTGGACACGAAGGGCGAGGCAAAATTGGGCATGTCAGCGATGCGGCACACATTGCTCGTGTACAAAGAGGCCTTGCACAATATTCGCCGGCACGCGGCCGCCTCAGAGGTTCTGGTGGCGCTGTCTGCCGCGCGCGACAACTGCAGACTCTCAATTCGCGATAACGGTCGAGGGTTCGTTGACGGGGCACCGGGCGAAGGGAATGGGTTGGCCAGTATGCATCGTCGGGCAACGCAGCTTGGCGGGTCACTGCGAGTAAACAGCGCAGCTGACCGCGGGACGCACATCCTTCTCGAGTTTTGTCCAGAATGAACGAGCGACTCTCCGGACGCCGTGCACCACGACCGGCAGACATCTGGGTGGTGGAGGACAACGCCGCCATGCGTACGACATTGGCTGAAGTCCTCGACAATCCGCCACTGACGACGTGCTCTTTGGCGTGCGCGACGGCCGAGGAGGCACTAACGGAGATTGCCGCGGGCCGAGTGCCAACACTCGTTCTGATGGACCTTGGTCTGCCGGGTATCGGCGGCATTGCGGGAATCGAGCAGATCTGTCATGCCCGACCGGACGTGCGCGTCATCGTGTTGACTGTGCACGATGACGAGGAGCACGTCTTCAAGTCGCTTCGTGCGGGAGCATCCGGCTACCTGATGAAGCCAGTGTCTGCGACACAGCTGACTGCCGAAGTAACGACAGCGCTGCAAGGCGGTGCCCCTATGAATGCGTTCATTGCCCGTAGAGTATTGCGACACTTCGGTGACAGCCGCCCGCCAAAGCCTGAGTACGGCCTGACGGCGCGGGAGCGCGACGTGCTTCTGCGCTTGGTGAACGCCCGCACGATACGCCAGATTGCAGTTGAACTCGACGTCAGTCCGCACACGATCGACACGCATGTCCGCAATATCTACACAAAGCTTCACGTGACATCGCGCTCTGGCGCGGTGGCAACAGCGCTGCGCAAAGGGCTCGTTGGCGGCGGAGAAAATGACTAAACCCACCCGTCCCACCGAAACGGGGCATACGCGATCCATGATGCAAACGGACTACGTGGTGATCGGAGCGGGAGCCGCCGGTATGGCGATAGCCGATGTGTTACTCACCCATACCGACGCCACGGTCACGATGGTGGACCGCCGCCACGCGCCGGGCGGGCATTGGATCGATGCATACCCGTATGTGCGACTGCATCAGCCTTCGGCATTCTACGGCGTGGATTCCACACCGCTTGGACAGAATGCAATTGACGTGACCGGCTTGAATGCCGGGCTCTATGAACGCGCCAATGCCGACGATATCCGCTCGTACTACGGGCAGGTCATGCAGCACCGCTTTCTCGCCAGTGGTCGCGTGCGCTATTTCCCCAACTGCGACTACCTGATCGACCAGCGCGTGCGCTCACGAGTGACTGGGGAGACTTGCAACGTTCGCGCCGCGCGCAAGGTCATCGACACGACGTATCTGGAGGGCGACATCCCCGCCACGAGTCCACCACCTTTTGAAGTGGCAGACGGCCTACGGTGCGTCCCGGCGGGTGCCATTGCGCGACTCGACGAGCGACCAGAAGAGTTTGTCGTTGTCGGCGGCGGCAAGACGGCGCTTGATGCCTGCGTCTGGTTGCTCGAACAAGGCGTGGCGCCTGAAGCCATTCGCTGGGTCAAGCCGCGAGAGAGCTGGTGGATCAACCGCAAGTATGTACAGCCGGCCACACTCTTGCCCGACCTCTATCTCGGCCATGCGCTGCAATTGGAAGCCACGGCGCAAGCCACGTCAATTCGCGACCTGTTTGCCCGCTTGGAGGCAAAGCGATTCATGCTGCGCGTCGACACTGAGGTGGAGCCGAGCATGTATCGCGGCGCGCTCATCAGTGAGTCTGAACTCGATCTTGTCCGAACGATCAAGAACGTAGTGCGACTTGGTCACGTGCGAAGGATTGATCCTCACACCATCACGCTGGATCACGGTCAGATACCAACCAGTTCGCGCAGCCTGCACATTCACTGTGCAACGCGAGCGCTTCCTCGGCCCGAACTCCGTCCGATGTTTGAACCTGGTCGAATCACCGTCCAGCCGTTCATGAGAGGACTCGCGTGCTTCCAGTTTGCCATGGTGGGCGTTGCCGAAGCGCTGCTGGACACGGACGACGACAAGAACCGCGTGTTGCCTCCGATCAACTACTGGGACTCGACCAGGGATTCTCTGACCAGCCAGCTGGCCGGCATGTCCCATGCGAGGGCTCGTGCCGAGTATCCGGCGCTCACCGAATGGGCGAATTCATCGCGCCTCAATCCGATGGGCTCCCTCGGGTCGTATCGCGATCACCCCACCGTGGTGGAGGCACGAGCACTGATCCAACGGTATGGTGCTGCGGCCAACAGCAATCTGTCGCGACTCGTTGCAATGTGAATGTCAGCGGCGCCACCGTCGACCACCGTTGGCTATCGCCGCCGCCGTCTATCGCACATCCACCCGCGTCCGCTGCGAACCCAATCCGTCGCTGCACACTACCGCCACGGACCCGGCCGATGCGGCCGCGACGCGCAGCGAGGCCGCCGGCGCTGATCCAAGCACCGTACCCGTTGGTGCATCGAGCACGAGAATACCGCGCGCGGATGCATCGGCGCACGCCACGTTCACCATGCCGTTCCCTTCGCGCACGGCCTGGGTGGCACGCGCCAGCGGTGCCATGCCCGTTACCGGCGATCGGTTCATGCGCTGTGTCCCGGCAGGACCGCGTACGACGATGGACACGAGCTGCGCTTCGAGCGCGGCATCGCTGGGCAGTACGACGGTGAAGGGGCGTACATCAGGCATGTGGGCGAGCACAAACGGCTCGAAGGCGTGCGCGAAGAGCACACCGCCATCGGCATCGAGTCCTTCGACCCGGTACGAGCCCGCGCGATCGGGCAGCGACGGCCTCGCGTCGAGTGTGAACGCCGGTTCGATTCGGAGTTGGTGGCCATTGGTGATGCTGCCCCGAACCACGAGTGCACGTCGTCTCGCGGCGCTGGGCGCTGCGCGCACGCGCGGCAGGTCCACGGCGAGTGCGGACGCCGCGATCAGGCCACGAAACGCGAGGATGGCGCGATAGGTGTACGCGCTCGACCACGCCGGAAAGCAGTATCCCATGGCGTCGCCCGAGCTCTTGTCGACCGTTGGCGCACTCGTTGCCAGCCCATTCGCCCAGGCGTACACGTCATGCCCCGATTGCTCGAGCGTACCCGTCGCCAACGGATACGTCAGATCGAGCGGCGAGCCCGCACCGCCGCACGGTGCGTGTGCCCTGCCAAAGGTGTGCCCGATCTCGTGGGCGACGAGGTCGCGCGCCTGCGTGGGGCGATTGAACCAGTTGATCTGGACACCCACCGACGTGCGTGTGCCCGGGCCGGTGTTCGCGGCGTTCGTCGGGACGTACGAGAACCCACCGAACGATGTGTTGTTGAATCCCGCCGGTGGCACGACCACGCCGTACCAGTTGACCGTGGGCTCGACCGGATCGACGACTCGCGCCAGATCAAGTTCGGCGAGCACCTGCTGCCAGAACGGCGCTGCGCCGCCTGATGGTGCGGTCCCGAAACTCGCGGCCGTGGTCAGCGGCGTGCCCACGCGTGCATTCACCACGCCCAGCGGATGGATGCTCAACAGCGAACGCAGGTACTGCGGCAGCACGGCCGTGTTGACGGCGCCGGTGGCGTTGCCATGAGCCGAGAGTACAATGGGCACAAAGCGGATGTTGAGCGGCGGTACGGTGACCGTCGCCAGCGTCGCGACTCCGGCGCGCGGAAAGGCGTCGTTCGCCACCGAATCGTCGGGCGACTCTCGCTTGGGATCACGGAGCACCTGCCATCTGAGTCCGCTCCGCAGCACAGCGGCTGGCACGAGAAACTGTACGCTCGGGGCCTCGAACGAGGGCGCGGTGCCGAGTGCCCCGACGGTGAGCGCGGTATCGCTGCGTACGAGCGCGCCGCTCGCATCGAGCAGCCGAAGCACGATTTGCATCGGCTTCGTCACCGAGGTCGACGCGCGCACCAGCACGTTCACGACGGCCGCGTTCCCGGCGAGCACCATCGGCAGGCTTCCGTCGGCGACCTGCACGCCTTGGGTGAACTGCGCATCAACGATCGCGAAGTCGGCGATCGCGGGCGCGAGCTGCACGGTCAGCGCGGCCGTGCCTTGCTTCCCCTGCGTCGCGCCAGTGATCGTCGTCTGCCCGGGCGCGAGCGCGCTGATGGCGCCGCTCGGCGAAATGGTAGCGACCGACGGTGACGAGGACGACCAGGTCACCGCTCCAACACTGATTGCGCGGTTGTTCTGGTCGAGCCCCGACGCCGTGGCCTGGGTGGACTGGTTCACCTGCAGCGTTGCGGAGCCCAACGCAACGGAGAGTGTCGTGAGCACTGCCGTGGGCGCTGTGACGGTGCCGTCCTTGCCGCCTCCGGTGCAGGATACACTGGCAGCGAGTGCGAGCAACAGCAGCATGGCACGACGTGGAGCAGGGTGTATCAACATTGAATTCTCTTGCAAGCATCAGTGAGTGAGGAGCGACTCTTCACGTTGGGCGCGCAGCATCACCCGCGCACCCAGCAACGGCTTCGGTGTTTCCGGCGCCGGCGCCGACGCCCCCGCCGCGTCGAACACCTTCACGGTTTCAAATGCGGTGAGGGAATCACCCCGCACCGTGACTTGCATCGAGAACTCTAAGCGGCCCGCGTATTTGTGCGTGGTACGATCGGCCGTGAGCTCCACCCACTTGGCCTCGATGCGGTCACCGCGGGACTGCCAGACGCCCTTGCCGTCGCTGTCGCTGGTGCGCGGATCCCCCGCATCCGGATTGGCCTGCTGCATCGTGCCGTCGGCATTGAACACGTACAGGTGGTACGGGAACGGCGCGTTGGGGTCCTGCACCAGCCACGTGCCTACGATCGGGTGCGCACGGAGCACGTCGCCCGGCGTACCTACGGGCGCGTTGTCTCTCTCTCGGTCGCAGCCGGACGCGGTCAGCGCGATGCCGGCCAGCAGCAGGAGTGCGAGAAGATTGCGAGATGCGCGCATGACGTGTCGATTGAAGGAAGCGGAAGGAAACGGACTGACTTCGAGGTGAAATTATGCGTGTACTGCTGCTCGGTATGCTACTGGCTACAGGCGTGATGATCTATCGCCCATGGCAATACACGTGGGCCTTTGGCCAAGACGCGGGTGCCGCGCGCTCGGCCGACTGGAAGGACAAGCCCTGCACGAAAGCGCTGGCGGCCTCCCTGTACGATGACAATGCCGATGCCAATGCGCGAGTCGCCGGCAAGCAGGACAATCGGTTTTTCATTCCTGGATCGCCAGGGCATATGCACTACGTGTACGGGTTCCGCTCGCAGAAAGCGTGCGAAGAGGCACGCGCGGCGATGGGCACGGCGCAGTGGGATCAATCAACACGGTGAGGCATGCCCGGTAATCAGCAGCTGCACCGGGTAAAGCTCCTGCACACGAGCGCGTGGGCGTTCTTCGTGTGCTGCATCGTGGCCATCTACCTCGCCGCGTGGCAGGGCGCGCTTGGCCTGGCGTCCATCTATATCGCGATCGTGGCGTTCGAGGTCGGCGTGCTCGCCTTCAATGCATGGCGTTGTCCCCTAACGGCCGTCGCGGCGCAATACACCGACGACCGCGCGCCCAACTTTGATATCTATCTCCCCCGTTGGCTCGCGCAGTACAACAAGGAGATCTTCGGCCCGCTGTATGTGCTGGGCGTGCTCTTCACGCTGTATCGGTGGCGAACGGCGTAAGCGCCTTACCCCAGCGCGTCGCTCCACAAGCTGGCAAGCGGAATGCGCAGCCCCGGTAGCACCGCGCCGCCGTCGATCGCGTCGTGTTCGCCGACCAGCGCGATCGTGCCGTCGGCCGCATAGCACTGCGCGTGGCGGCGCACCGGGTCGATGACCCACACCATCGCAACGCCGGCGTCCAGCCACTGCCCGACTTTTTGCAGCAGCGCGCCCGTGCGGTCAGTGGGTGACCGGATCTCCACCGCGAGATCGGGAATGACGGTGAGGAATCCGTCGGGGACTGCTCCATCCACGAGTCGGTCGCGAGAGACAAACGCGAGATCGGGCGCGCGCACCGTGTCAGGGTCGCGCGCGAGCCACACGCCGGGGTCGCCCATGAGCACACGCCGCCTGCATCGTAGGCGAGCAGCTCGTCGCCGGTCATGTGTGCGTGTTGGGTGAGCATGACATTCGAACGATACGCTCGGCGCGCGCGCCGAGTCCAGATGGACCGCGAAGCCTCACGCCAAGCGAAATGGCTGAGCGTAACGACAACGTTGCGCGTTCGGGACACGCCAAGGATTGATCGCAGCGCGACGGCGGGGGAGACTGCATGCGTACGCTCGCGCCGTCCTTGACGTAGCGGGCTCGCCTGACATCGTCGCTTCGTGGCAGATGCCGGAATCCACAAGCGCCAGGAGGAATGCAATGTCGCGCATCAGGAAGACATGGTTCGATCAGGACGTGGCCGCTCGCGAGGTCGGGGTCAACCCGGCGCTTTTGCGAGCGGTGAACGTGGTGGCGGCGGGGGGGCTGATGGTGCTCTCGCTACCGGTGCTGGTTATCGCCATGCTGGCCGTGCGCCTCACGTCGCAGGGGCCGGTGATCTATCGGCAGGTACGCGTGGGGCTGGATCGGCGCAGCTGTGGTGACCACCCGGAGTGCCGCCGCAGCGACGACATCGGCGGCCGTCCGTTCACGATCTACAAGCTGCGTTCCATGGTGGCGAACGCGGAGCAGGGCACCGGTGCGGTGTGGGCGACCGCGAACGATCCGCGCATCACACCGGTGGGGAAAGTCCTGCGCGCATCGCGCATCGACGAGCTGCCTCAGCTGTGGAACGTGCTCCGCGGGGACATGAACCTCGTCGGTCCACGTCCCGAGCGCCCGAGCATCGTGCGACTGCTCAAGGATGAAGTGCACGGCTACACGTTGCGTCATCGCGTACGTCCCGGCATCACCGGCTTGGCGCAGGTGTCGCAAGCCTACGACAGCAACATGGACGATGTGCGTCGCAAGCTGAGCTACGACCTGACCTATCTGCAGCAGCGCCGGCTGCGCACCGACATGCACATTCTCGCGCGAACCGTACCGGTCATCCTCAGGCGGTTCGGGGCGAACTGAGCGCGACGTAGGACGCAGAGCGCTTCGGCCCGCGCGCTGATGGGTCTGCGGGCGCGGAATTTGCGCTTCGGCGCCTCGATTCTGCCATCAGCATGGCGGATCGCGGTTTCTCCGCACTCAATCCATCCATCCAACGGAGCGCAACCATGGCCGTCTGCGCTCGTCCTCTGCGAAGAACGCCGTGGTGTCGCGACGTCGTGCCGTTGTGCTCGGTTCGTGCAGGTGCGCTCGCGCCGGTGAGCGCAGCGGTGCTCATTGCCTTGCTCACTGTTGCCGCCACATCGGCGTCGGCGCAATCGCTCTCGTACACCGAGGCCTTGCAGCGGGTGCAGGACGCCAACGAACGCATACGCAGCGCCGGTGCCGGTGTGGATCGGGCTCGCGCGGATCGCGACGCGGCGCGCGGCCGCCGGCTGCCAGAGGTGAGTGTAGCCGGGCGCAGCACGCGCATCGACGACGACATCGTCATCGATCTCGATCCCATCCGTCAGGTGATCCTCGGGTTGCACCCCACCGTTCCGTCGGCGGCCATTCCATCCTTCACCCAAGTCGTTCAGCGGGAACGGTTCAACAATCTCACGCTCAACGCGTCCGTGCCGCTGTTCTCCGGCGGTCGTATCAGCGCTGGCATTCGCGCGGCCAATGCCGGCATCGATGTCGCCCGCGAACAGGAGCGCGGGACTCGCCACGAAGTGGCCACCGAGCTTGCCCAGCGCTATTTCGGCTTGCAGTTGGCCAACGAGAATCGTCTCACGCGCGAGGTCACGCGCGACAACATGGCGCAGCATGTCGAGCGCGCTCGCAGCCTCGAGCGCAATGGACAGATCGCCCGCGCCGAGCGCTTGCGTGCCGAGGTGGCGCTGGCCGACACGGAACGTGATCTACAGCAGGCGGTGCGGGAGCAGCGCATGGCCTCGCTCGCCTTGGCGAGCACAATCTCCAGTGACACCGCGATCGTCCCGACAACGCCGCTCTTCCGCGTCGGCGACATTGCGCCGGTCGATTCATTCCAGGCGATCGCGGAGAAGACGAGTCCGATTCTCGCGCGTCTTGCCGCCGAGCAGGCGCGGGCGCGTGAAGCCACCCGGGCGGCCCGCGGTGAGTTGCTGCCGACCGTCGGCGCCTTTCTGCAGCGCGAGCTGTACACCAAGGATCTGACGCTCTTACAACCGACGTGGGCGACTGGTGTGGCGCTCAGCGTTCCTGTCTTTCAGGGCGGACAGCGGCTGAATCGGATCGAAGCGGCGCACGCCGTAGTGCGACAGGTGGACTTCATGCGCACCCGCGCGCGGCGCGATATCGCGTTGCTCACGGCATCGCGCTATGAGTTGGTGCAGCAGGCGCGCGATCAGCTGGTCTCGCTGGAAGCCACGCAGGCGTTGGCGGAGGAAAGCCTGCGCGCGCAGCGGGTGGCGTTTGCCGCCGGGCTTGCCACGTCACTCGACGTGGTCGACGCCGAGCAAGCGCTTGCACGGGTCCGGCTGGGGATGCTCAAGGCTCGCTATGATGCCGACATCGCACTTGCCGGCTTGCTCGAGGCGGCCGGCATCAGCGAGCGCTTTCCCGAATACATCACCAAAGAGGCAGGACGATGACGCAGCGCATGGCGCAGCGCATGGCGCAGCTCCGGAGTGGTGCGCGATACTCGTTTGTCCTCCATTCGTTCGCGCTGCTGGCATGCGCCGGAAGCGGCGACGGGGACGTGCTGCAAGGACAGGTCGAAGTCCGGAAGGTCAACGTGTCGTCGAAAATTGCGGGACGTCTCGACTCGATCCTGGTACGCGAAGGTGACACGGTGGGCGTCGGGCAACTCGTCGCAGTGTTGCGGAGTCCGGAGCTGGCGGCCAAGGCCGAGCAGGCGTCGGGCTCGGTGGATGCCGCGCTCGCCCAGCAGGCGAAAGCGCAGCAGGGTGCCCGCGCGCAGGAAATCAGTGCAGCCCGCGCCAACTGGCAGCGCGCCGCGGAGGCGGAGAAGCTGGCCGCCATCACGTTCGAACGCGTGCAGAATCTGTTCAAGGACGGCGTCGTCGCCGCGCAGCGCCACGATGAGGCTGAGACGCAATTGAAAGCCGCCCGCCTCACGACCGAGGCGGCAAAGGCCGCGTATGATCTCGCGGTGGCAGGCGCTCGCACCGAAGATCGGAGCGCGGCAACCGCACTCGTTCGCCAGGCCCGCGGCGGAAGGGCAGAGGTGGAATCCTACTTGAGCGAAACGCGCATCATGGCGCCGATCGCCGGTGAGATCTCACAACGCACCGTTGAACCGGGAGAGATCGTCTCGGCGGGACTCGCGATCGTCACGGTGGCGGATCTGACCGACGCCTGGGTCACGTTCAACGTACGCGAAGATCGGCTCTCGAGAATCGGCATGGACAGCATCCTGCATGTCACCGTTCCCGCACTTGGCGACAAGGACGTTGCACTGAAGGTCAGCTACATCGCGCCGGTGGGTGACTTTGCGACGTGGCGATCCACCGGGGAAACGGGCGGTTTCGACCTGCGTACCTTTGAGGTTCGCGCACGTCCGACGGCCAGAGTGAACGGTCTGCGCCCTGGTATGACCGTGGTGCTTCAGGCGTCGGCCCTCGGCCCGCCCAGTCCGCGCGTTCGCAACTGACCTCGTCCGCATGGACGCGCAGCCGCCCACGCCCGCCATCGCGCCCGCGCGCATCAACCGCGAGCACACGCTCGGATTGCGCGCCGTCGTTGGGCGCGAAGTGCGTCGGATCGCTGCACGGCGAACGAATGCGATGCTGGTGCTGGTGCTGCCACTCCTGGGTTGGGTGCTGCTGAGGAGTGTCTTCGGTGCGCACGTCGTGCGCGACCTGCCGGTGGTGGTCATCGACGGTGACCACAGCGAGCTTTCTCGGCGCGTGGCCCGCGCGATCGAAGCCACACCCGTGGTGCGAGTCGTCGATAAACGCGCCGATGTCTCCGATGCCGAGGGGATTCTGCTGCGCGGCGACGCGTATGCCGTGGTGGTGATGACCGCTGGAATGCAGCGCGCCGTCGCCCGTAACGAGCGCGCGCCGGTGCAGCTGTTCACCAACGGGCAGTGGATGCTCCCGGCAAGTCTGATCACGCGCGATGTGCGTGCCGCCGTCGGCACGATCTCAGCCGAGCTCGATGTGCGCAACCGCGTGGCCCGTGGCGCGACGCTGGCGGGCGCCCAGGTCAGTGCGGAGCCGATTCGTAGCGAATTGCATCCGCTCTACAACCCGGCGCTTGACTATGCGGCGTTTCTCTTTCTTGCACTGGTGCCGACGCTATTGCACGTCTTTGTGCTCGCGCTCAGCGTGCAGGCGCTCGGCAGTGAACTGAAAGATGGCAGCGCGGGCGAGTGGATCGCGTGTAGTAATGACAACGTGTTCATTGCCACCGTCGGCAAGCTCCTGCCGTATACGCTCTGGTTCACGGCGCTTGGCATCGCGATGGTGGAAGGCGCCTTGCGTTCGCTCAACCTGCCCATGGCGGGCAGCCGACTGCTGCTGTATGCCGGGCTGCTGCTCCTTGTGCTCGCCTATCAAGCGATCGCGCTGCTGCTCGTCGCCTTCACGGCGAACTTTCGTCTGTCCACGAGCGTGGCCGCATTCATTGCCGGCCCCGCCTTCGCCGTTGCTGGTGTGTCATTTCCGCGCGCGGCGATGCCACCGGCTGGGCAGGCGTGGTCGGCCGCACTGCCGATCTCGCATTTCCTGCAATTGCAGATCGAACAAGTCATCGCCGACGCGTCGATTCGCGTGTCGCTGCCGTTGCTTGGCGTGCTCGCCCTGTTCGCCGTTGTGCTGCCGACCATCTCACTGCGTCGGATGGGATTCGTGACGCGAACGCCATCGTTCTGGGGACGCATTTGACGTCCGGCATCGGGAGCGTGTGGCGCACATGCGTGACAGCGGTATGGGAAGAGTGGCGCGCCATCGTCAGCGACAAGGGGGCGACGACGGTGATTGTTGCGGGCGCCTTGGCGTACGCGCTCCTCTACCCGTTGCCGTTCGTGCGGCAACTGGCACGAGACATTCCAATCGTCGTGGTGGATCAAGATCGGACGGCCATGAGTCGGCAACTCACGCGCATGGTCGATGCCACGGAGCAGGTCAATGTGGCCACGAGCGTGAACAGTACCATGGAGGGAGAGGCATCAGTTCGAACGCAGCGAACGCGCGGTGCGATGGTGATTCCCGTTGGCTTCGAGCAGAGCGTGCTGCGCGCGGAACGCACGATCGTCGGTGTCTACGGCGACGCCAGCTACCTGATGGTCTACAATCAGGTCGCCACCGGGATCGCGCAGAGTGTGGCGACGATGTCCGCCGGCGTCGAGCTGCGGCGGCTGCAGGCGTCGGGGTTTACGCCTGCCGCTGCGCTCGTGACGCGCGACCCGCTCCCCATCTCCGTGCGTGCGCTCTACAATCCGAGTGGCGGGTACGGCAACACCAACGTGCCGGCCGTGCTCATTCTGATCCTGCAGCAGACGCTGCTCATTGGTATCGGTTCGCTGGCGGGCGTACGCCGCGAACGGGGAACGGCGATGCATGCGGAGGTGGTTGAGGGCGGCCTGCTGCATCGCGCGGCCGGAATACTCGGGGCTGGAGTCGCATACGTCGCGATCTACTTCGTGCACCTGATGCTGTTCTTCGGTGTGGTGTATCGCATATACGACCTGCCGCAGCGAGGCTCGATGCTGGCCGCTGCGTTATTTTTGGTGCCCTTTCTCTTTGCGGTGGCTTTTCTCGGCCTTGCCATTTCGCGCCTGTTTCGCGCGCGCGAATCGGCCATGCTGGTGCTGCTCTTCTCGAGCCTGCCCGCGATGTTCATTTCGGGATTCTCCTTCCCTCCCGAGGCGATGCCGGCCTGGACGACCGCACTGGCGCAACTACTGCCGAGTACGCACGGCATTGATGGGGCGGTGCGCGTGCTACAGATGGGCGCGTCGCTGGCGGACGTGCTCCCGATGTCGTTGGCGCTGTGGGGACTCGCTGGCGCGTACTTCGTGCTGGCGATAGTGACGCTGCGTCCGGAGAAGAAGGCGCACGGTGCAAACGGTCCGGCACATGCTTGACCATGATTCCGGCTGTCTTCCGGGCAAGCCCAACGCGAGTTCGCTCGCGCGAACGGTGCCGGTCATCCTCAGGCGGTTCGGGGCGAACTGAGCGCGGCGATCGGTACAGTGGACCACGGCGTGTCGGGCAAAGCCTTACTTCGCGGCAATTCGGTAGCTGGCATCTTGGTGTCCCAGGGTGAGGCGGCCACAGCTTCGTCGCTCCCCTGCCGAGCTCGAGAACGTCCATCATGACTTGGAGGATGAGTTCATGGCCGATCTATCGAACGTTGCCGCGCCGCCGAGTACCTCGCCGATGTCTGCTGCCGATGAACTCGAGTTGACGCGGATGTATCGCGAGCGATACCCCGACCTGGTCGCCGAAGCGAAGGATGCGCTGGGTAGCGAGCTTGAGCACTACAGCGGCAAGATCGCGCAGCAGGGGGTGCTCGACGCGTGGCCGCACCGCGCCGAGTACTCGGTGCCTGGTGCCTTCGACGGCGCACTGCATGATGCGATTCGCGCGGCGGCGGCGGTGCAACGGCAGAAGCACGCCGCGCTGCATCAACGCGGCGGTGCCCGCGTACCGCACCTCGCACCACTCAGCACTGACGACGCGGTCGCGCAGTTGGTCGCGCATCTGCACCATGCACCAATCGATCACGAGGCCGCAGTTCGCGCGTCCCGCGAGGTGAGTAAGCATCATGCGGCCGAACATGTGCAGCACGTCGCGCGCACACGTTCGTGGAAGGGACCCGCGATCGGCGTCGTCGTGTTGGCCATCGCCATTGTGGGCGGCAGCACGCTCTTGTCGGGCGCCGGCGAAGAGATCGCGGTCAAGAAGGCGATTGCGGCCGAGGATGCCCGCACGCTGTCGGCGGCGCGCGGACAGCGTGGCAACGTGGATCTGGCCGATGGCACGAAGGCGCGCATCGGCTCGGACTCCCGACTTCGCATGCCACGCGCCTTCGGCACCACCATGCGCACCGCCGAAGTGGAGGGCACGGTGTCGTTCACCGTGGCGGCGGGACAGCCGTTGCCCTTCACCATTCTGGCCGGCAATGCGATCGTGACCGCCACGGGCACACACTTTACGGTGCGTGCCTTCCCGGAAGAGCAGGCGGTGGTGGTGGGCGTTGAAGAAGGCAGCGTGTCGGTGCGCGTGAAGGATGGCGGCGACGCCACCGACGTCGCGGCGGGTCAGGCGGTGCGCATCACACCCGATGGCGCGGTGACGGTACTCGACGCCGTGGCGCGCGATGTCGCGCTGGCCTGGGTGCGCGACTCGCTCGTGTTCACCGACACCCCGGCGCGCGTCGTGCTCGACGAGCTGGCCCGCTGGTTCTCGCTCAGCGCCACGTTCGCTGACAGCACACTCGGCGCACGCCCGGTCACGATGCGCTTAGGGCTGGAGTCGTCGGGAAGCGCGACGGCGGCGTTTGCGAAAGCGGCGGGACTTACGATCGGCTTCGATAAGCAGGACAAGGTGGTGTTGTCGGCGGCGCCGCAGCGCTAGGACGCTCCCCCGTCCATCGCTTGAACGCCCGCGAAAAGGCGGCGGGATCGGAGAAGCCCACCAGCGCGGCGGCTTCACGCACGCTCACACCGCCGCTGTGCAGGCGCTCCAGGGCCACCGACCGCCGCAGTTCGTCGAGCGTGTACTCGAAGGTGACGCCTTCGGCTTTGAGTTTGCGGTGCAGTGTGCGACGGCTCATGGCGAGCGCGCTCGCCACGCGGTCGACGCCGACATCAGCGCTCGCCAGTCGCGACCGCAACACCAACTCTACCCGACCGCGCACGGTGCGCTGCGCATCGATCGCGCGCAATCGCGTGTCGGCCTCGGCGGCAATGATTCGGGTCACGTGCGTCGGTGCTGGCGTGAGCGATGTGTCCAGAAACGCGGGGTCGAGTAAGAGCGCGTTGCGCGGACTGCCGAAAACAATGGGCACCTTGAACACGTTGCCATAGGCGTCGCCATGCGCTGGTGCAGCGTGCGTGACATGCACGGCGCGCAACACGCTGCGACCGGCAGCGCGAGCGGTGCCGCGGGCAATGCGTGCGAACACCAGCTCGGTGATCTCAGGCCATGTGTCGTGTGGTCGAAGATCCTCGAACCACGCACCAGCCGCGTTGACCTCAATGCGAAAGCGATCGCCGGCGCCGATCGTAGGGAAATCAATGCCAAGTCGCGCATAGCGATTCACCTGCTGCAGCGCACCGAGCACCATGGTGGCCGACTGCCCGAGTGGTGAGGCGAGCGAGACCTGCTCGCACGGCACGTAGTCGCCGCAGTGCAGCGCGAAGGCGGGGTCGTGTGATTGCGCCGCGCCGGTTCGCAATACGGCCATCAGCGCCTGCATCGGCAAACGGACGTCGTCAACGGCGATATCGGCCTCGTGCACGCCAGCCGCGCACAGTAGCGCACCGCGATCCAGACCGCGCGTGACCGCGTACGCCACGACCCCGCGCACGTATGTCGCGGAAACCGTCACCTGGGTGGCGAGGTCCACCGAAATGGTGGCCCCGCGAGTCACGTCGGTGTCCCCAGCAATCATCACCACGCTCCGCGCGAATTCGTACGTCTGGTGGCGAGCCACCGCAGGACACCCTCGGACACTCCGGGCCACGCTCCCCACCACCCACGCTCCCGATGCCCACTACGGTCGATACCGCTCCCGTCGCTCCTCTTTCAGAACGGATGCAACCCGCTCCGGGATTCACCGACCGCCCGACGGCCGGCCGACCCCAAGCCGGTCGATCCGGTCAGCGCCTGCTCGCTTTCGCCGTCCGCGCGTGGTGCGTCACCGCACTCGCGGGCCAGTTCATCTTTGCGCTGTACATCACGATCGTGTACGGCGGTGCGGTGGTGTCGGGCGACCACGCGCGGTGGAACACGATCATGCGGGCGGCGTACGTGCCGGGACAGACGCTCGGCAACGCCGCCATCGCGGCACACGTGCTGCTGGCCGTACTCATCATAGTGGGCGGTGCCCTGCAGCTCATGCCCGCGGTGCGACGCCGCGTTCCGGCGCTTCACCGCTGGGTCGGGCGCGGCTACATGGTGTCAGTGCTGTTCACGAGTGTCGTGGGCCTCTACATGGTGTGGATTCGCAAAGGCGGCAGTGGCAGCATGCCACAGCACATCGCGATCTCCCTCAATGCCGTGATCCTGTGCACGTGTGCGGTCATGGCCTGGCGCGCGGCCCGTGCGCGCGACTTCTCGACGCACCGGCAATGGGCGCTACGCACATTTCTCGCCGCCGGTGGCGTGTACTTCTTCCGGCTGGGCGTATTTCTGTGGCTCGCCGCGTGGCGTCGCCCGGTCGGCTTCGACGCGAAGACCTTTAGCGGACCGTTTCTCACCACGCTCGCCTTCGCGGTGTACGTGGTGGTACCGCTGAGCGTGCTGCAGCTGTACTTCATGGCGCAGCGGAGTCGCACTGAGGTGGTGCCCCGCGTCACGGCGGTTGGATTCTTTGCACTGACGTTGCTGACGGCGGCTGGTATTGCGAGCGCCACGATGATAATCTGGCTGCCGCGTATGTAGCGCTGCACATCCGACCAGCACGCTCATTCTTTCACTCTTCCGTCTGCTTCATGCTCCGTTTTGCTCGCCTCCTCTCTCTCGCCGCGCCGCTCACGTTGGCGTTCACGCTTGCCCTGCGTCCACTGGCCGCGCAAACGGCACCGTCTCCCGTTCCATCTCCTTGGCGCATGGTGGCGCGCGTCGGTCTCGAGTACGGCGGCGAGAAAGTCGTGCAGTTCCGCTACGAAGATGGCACGACACCAACGGTGACTGCCGGTGGCGGCTTGTTGCTCACCGCCGGCGGCGTGTATCGCGCCTGGAGCGATGGCGGCCACGCCGTCGAATTGCAGGGACAAGGCGGAATCAAATGGCGCACCATTCCGGCCGCCACCAACCAGGATGCCAACTGGCTGCGCTTCCCGGTGGAGGGGCTCGTGTTCTATCGCGCGCCAGCCGGCGTTCGGCTAGGCGCCGGCGCGACGGTGCATCTGCGCAACGTGCTCAAGGCGAGCGGCGAGGTACTCGACAGTCGCCTTGAGTTTGCGAACGACGCGGGTCTGTTGGTGCAGGCGGAGTATGTGCGCGGCGACTTCGCGTTTGACCTGCGGGTGACGAGTCTCACCTATCGCACCGTCGACGCACCGACCAGTGAGGTGGGTGCGTCGAGCGTGGGTGTGGGCGCGAGTTGGTTCTTTCCGGGCACGCGCACCCCTCGCTGAGTTTACCCGCGAGCGGTACGCCGCCGCACCACCACGCCACCCAACAGGCCGAGTCCAATAGTCATCAGTACGACGGTGCTCGGCTCCGGGACTACGGTGGGCACGTAGCCGTTGATGTTGGCCTTGTAGGACTGCAGCACGCCGGGAAGCAGCGCATACTCGCCCGTCAAATTCGCTGCCGTGCTGTTGTTCGACGTCAGGAAGCACCCCGTCACCGCCCCGATGGGGCACTGGATCGACGACGCGTACGGATCGGTGTCGCTGAAGCGGAAGTACACGTCGAACTGCGTGCCGGCGCCATTCTGCGTCACGCTGTAGTCGTTGTCGGTGCCCATCAACAGCATGAACGAGCCGTCCGCCAGCATCGGTCCGACGGCGAATCCTTCCATCTTCTCGGGAACCTTGTTGCCGATTGCGGCGAGGGTGTTCGCATCGAGGTCGATCACCTTGCCACTCTTGGCTGCGGCGCTATAGCCGAGCGGCAGGGCGCCCGTGGTCGGCAAATTGATGTCAGTGACATCGGTCGCAGCTGACAGGTCGATCTCGAAGATGTTCTTGTCAGCAGAGGCCAAAGTGGCGCCTGGTCCGATGCCACGGTTGTTGCGCTCGAGCACGAGGAATCTGTCATCGCCAAGCGCCACGATAGAGGAAATGCCGCGTCCCTGCGTCGTTCCTGCGAGCTCGTACGCGTACTGGGCGACGGCTTCGCCGGTGGCGATCTCGTACTTCACGATGCGAGTGTACTTGCCGCGGCCCGCGGCGGTCCAGCCATCCGCGACCGTTCCGTTCTGCAGCATCGCGTACGCGTACTTGCCGTCGGGGCTGATGGCGAGTCCTTCGTAGCCGCGGTTGGGCTCACGGCCGGACGTCAGCGTAGGCGGCGTGCTGGCGTAGTCCGTGACGGCACCGACCTGTGGAACCAGATTGGCCGGTGCGGTGAAGCGGCGGAGCAAGTTGCCGTCGCGGTCGAACTCGAGCACCGACGGGCCATACTCATCGGACACGAGGAAGTTGCCAGTCTGCGGCACCACCACGAGGCCTTCCGGGTCGAACGAATCGCCGAGCGTACTGGTGTTCGGCGCCGTAGGGGCCAGTCCGTTCAGCGGCACGCCGGCCGACTTGAACAACACGGTCTGCTGCACCTGAAAGTTGCTGATGGCGCCGGTGGTGCCGTTGATATCGATGGTAAAACGCTGCATGCGGGTGTCATACGAAATGACGCCACCACCCGGGCCGCGATCGGACACCGCCCACCACTCGTTCCGATTGCGATCGTAGTACAGATCGGAGAAGAAGCCCAACCGGTTGAACGATGACGTGGACCCGGCAAGGTCTTGTGCGTTGCCCGGAATCGCGATGCCGTTCACGTAGGAGATGTTGCTGAGCGACTGCGCGCCAACAGGTGCAAACGCCGCGGCGAGCGCCACGGTGAGCGGGAGTGACCAACGAAAATGCATGACGATCTCGGAGTGGGCGGCTAGCGAGCGACTCAGCGTCGAGTCGCAGCGATCGCCATCAGAGTAGGTCGCCGCACTCACATGTGGAGGATGCCGCGGGGCCCCGGTCGTTGACCGCGACACAACCGTGACCGCCTAGTGACGCACCTGTGTTCGCCGCTGAGTCTTTGCGCATGAGTCTGGTCGACCACCACATGTATGGGTCACGTCTATCAGGCCGCGACCAGCGCGACGTATATTGCGAATCGAGGAAGTTGCTGCTCGACACGTCAGCAGGCCGTGTCGTCTCCGTCTTGGAGTTGCCGCAATACGCGCCGTCGTCGGCCTCGCCGTATTCCTCTCTCAGCTTCTCCGCCGGCGCGTTGGTTGTCGCGTTTGGCGCACCACGGAAGCGCGTGTGCCGAGCGTCCCATGGCTCCTGCAACTCCTCAAACGCCAGCGCGAATGCCGTCGGCGCGATCGCCGATTCTTCAGCGCCTCCGGGCGGAGACGGCGCTCCGGCATGCCGAGATGGAAGCCGCCCTTCCGCTGCACAATGGGCAACTGACCCGCGCAACGTACCAAGCGCTGTTGCTTCGCTTTTGGGGCTTTTACAAGCCGCTCGAACAGCGGTTGCACTTAAGCGCATTGTATGCCCAACCGAACTTTGACTACGGCGCGCGGCTGAAATCGCCCAAGCTGGAACACGATTTGCATGATCTCGGGATCACCTCGGACATGTTGTTACGCGCCCCGCAGTGTCGCGAGCTGCCAGTGGTCACGACACTACCCCAGCTGCTCGGCTGCTTGTACGTCATCGAAGGAGCAACGTTGGGCGGGCAGGTCATTACGCGCCAACTCCAGGCCAACGCCGGATTACTGCCCCACGCGGAGGCGCGGTTCTTCAACGGTTATGGCGCCGACACCGGACCACACTGGAAGGCCACTGGGGCGTTTCTCACCGAGCGCGCTGAGGCAGTCGATCAAGACGATGCGATCGTCGCTAGCGCGAACGACACGTTTTACGCACTTGGCCGCTGGGTCGCTGGCGCGTCATTCCCCGAAGGGCTATGAACTCGATACGCGATCACGCAGCGCCAACGCCACTTCCGTGGGCTGACGGTGCCTACAGCATCAAGCGTCACGGTGTCACGCTGACGAACTGCGATAGCGAGCCGGTGCAGACCCCGGGGTGCAGTCAGGCGCATGGCGTGGTGCTGGTGTTGCGAGTGAGCGATCTCACGATTCTCCAGGTAAGTGAGAACTCAGCGGCACACCTCGGCCTACCCCCGCACGAGTTGCTGGGTTGCTCGATTGCGCTGGTCGTCGCGGACGAGGGGGTGTGGCGCTTGCGCGCCTGCCTCGAGAAGGAGCCGATCGAGCGAAATCCCCTGTACGTGTTCACGCTGCCGGCGCGCGACGGTACCGCAGCGCTCGATCTCACGTTGCATACCATAGATGGGCTCGCCGTGCTGGAATGCGAGCCAGCCGCGCCTCACGAGACCTTGGCGCCGGACTACTATGCACTGGTCAAGAAGTCGGTGGCGCGATTGCAGGCCACGGACAATCTCGCCGATTTTTGTCGGAGCGTGTCGGACGAAGTGCGCACGCTCACCGGGCTCGATCGCGTGATGGTGTATCGCTTTCATCCCGACTTTCACGGCGAGGTGGTTGGCGAAAGCCGACGCGACGACCTGGATTCCTGGTTCGGGATGCACTATCCCGCTGAGGATATTCCTCGTCCCGCGCGCGAGATCTTCAAGAAGATCTGGGTGCGTCCGCTGCCGGACAACGGTGCGCCGGTCATGGAACTCATGCCGCTCGTCAATCCCGACACCGGTCGTGCTCTGACGATGACGCACTGCGCGCTGCGCGGCGCATCGGTGATGTATACGGAGTACCTGCAGAACATGGGTGTGGCCGCCTCGCTCACGTTGTCGTTGCTTGTCGACGGCGAGCTCTGGGGGCTGGTGGCGTGCCATCATCTCACGCCGACGCACTTTCCGTATCAGATGCGTGCGGCGTGCGAGTTCGTGGCGCAGGTGGCGTCGCTACAAGTCCGTGCGGTGGAGCAGCGCGAGTCGCTGGCGTATCGACTGCAATTGGAGGAGGCGCACAACCGGATGGTCGCCCAGGCGGCAAACGCATCTGGGCTGGCGTCGATGACGGTGAGTACACCCGGACTGCTCGATGCCATGAACGCTACGGGCGCAGCGATCTTCCACACCGAACGCTGGTGGTTGGTTGGTGACACGCCGACGGAGGCCCAACTCGCGGACCTGAAAGTGTGGCTCGAATCGCGTGCCGAGTATCAGTCGGCCACGCGACCGGTGTTCGCCACCGACTCGCTGGTGAGGGAATACCCGGCCGGCGCGGCATTCTCCGCGATCGCGAGTGGCGTGCTGGCGTTGCCGTTGGCGCGGAACAAGGGCAGCGCCGTACTCTGGTTTCGCCCGGAGACCATGCAGACGGTGCACTGGGGCGGCAATCCGAACGACAAGCCGTTGGTGACAGGGCCGCATGGCTCGCGTCTGACGCCGCGACGCTCGTTCGAACTCTTCACGGAGTCGGTGAAAGACCGTGCATTGCCATGGCTTCGTGTAGAAGTCGAGGCCGTGCTGCGGTTACGTGTGCTCATCATGGAACTCGTGGTGAGTCGCGCCGACTACCTGGCGGTGTTGAATGTCGACCTTACGCGCAGCAACGAAGAACTCGACGCCTTTGCCTACATCGCGAGCCATGACCTGAAGGAACCGCTGCGCGGAATCTCCCACTTTGCGCATACGCTGTTGGACAGTGCAGTGTCGGCAGATGTCGCGGCGCATGAACGCCTCGAAGGACTGTTGCGGCTGACGCAGCGCATGGATACGCTGCTCGATGCGTTGCTGCATTTTTCGCGGGTCGGGCGCGCTACGCTGCTCGTTGAGCCGGTCGACCTGAACGAGGTGGTGGAGGAAGCGTTGGAGATGGTCGCCGCGCGACGCCAGGAAGTACCCACCACCATCCGTATCCCGCGCACCTTGCCCACGGTACTCTGTGACCGGACACGGGTGCGCGAGGTATTCATGAATCTCCTCGCCAATGCGTTGAAGTACACCGATCGCGCATCCCGTGACATCGAGATCGGCTGGCGCGACGACCCGTCGGGCGTTCCCGCCTTTTATGTCCGCGACAATGGTATCGGTATCGAGCCGCGGCATTTCGATCTCATCTTCACGATGTTCAAGCGCCTGCACGGCCGTGAGTTGTACGGCGGTGGTTCGGGTGCAGGGCTCTCCATTGTGAAGAAGCTCGTCGAGCAGCATCGTGGGCGTGTGTGGCTGGAGTCGAACGTCGGCGAGGGGACCACCTTCTCGTTCACGCTCACCACACCCGCATCGTCATGACCAAGTCGCGTGAGCATACTGCCCCCTTTCACGTGCTGTGCATTGAGGATTCGCCGGAGGATCGGGCCAATACTCGACAGATGTTGCTGCTCGGGTCGTCGCGTCGCTACATCTTTACCGAAGTTGACACGGGCGCGTTGGCGTTGCGCATGTTGCGCGATATGCCGAAACCGCCTGACTGCATTCTGCTGGATTTCAAGCTGCCTGATATGGACGCGCTCGAAATCATCGCGGAGCTCCGCGGAGGCAAGTCCCTGCCGTCGTGTCCGGTGGTGGTGCTCACCGGCGTGGCGGAAAGCGGTCCGCAAGTTATCGTGGCCGGTGCGCAGGACTTTGTCGGCAAGAGCTGGGCGTCACCCGAGAGTCTGACACGCGCAATTGAAAGCGCGGTGCAGCGCTATGCCTTGGCACTCGAACGGGAGCGCGTGGCCGACGCCTTGTACGCCAGCGAGCAGGTGTTGCGGTTGTTCGTGCAGAACGCCCCGGCCGCTGTAGCGCAGTTCGATCGCGAGATGCGCTACCTCTGCGCCAGCGGTCGATGGCAGCAGGATTATGGGTTCACGGGCGACATCACCGGTCGTTCCCACTACGAACTTGTTCCTGATCTTTCGGACACCATGAAGGCGGTGTACCGGCGCGTGCTGGACGGCGAGACGATGTCCTCCGACGGCGACCGGTCGGCACGCGCCGATGGGAGCGTGCGATGGGAAAAGTGGGAAGCACTTCCGTGGCGAGATGCCACGGGTGGGATCGGCGGCATTCTGATGTCGTCGGAAGACATCACCGAGCGGGTGCAAGCCGAGGAAGAGCTGCGACGTCTGGCCGCCGAACTCTCGGACGCGGCGCGTCGCAAGGACGAGTTCCTGGCCACCTTGGCGCATGAGCTCCGGAATCCGCTGGCCCCGATCCGGAGCGGATTGCACGTGTTGCAGCTCACGAGCGGCGTCGGGTCGGCCGCCGACGAGGCGCGGATGATGCTGGAGCGACAGATCGCGCAGATGGTGCATCTCGTAGATGACTTGCTCGACGTGAGCCGCATTAGTGGCGGGAAGCTCCAGCTTCGCAAGGAGCGGATCGAGCTTGCTGGCGCGCTACACAGCGCCATCGAGATCAGCCGTCCGCTAATCGATGCCGGTGGTCACGTGCTCACCGTCGTGGTGCCGTCGCAGCCGATCTTCGTCGATGCCGACATGATGCGGCTCGGACAAGTGTTCGCCAACTTGCTCAGCAATGCGGCCAAGTTCAGCGATCAGAGCGGGAGCATTCATCTGTCCGTCGCGTTTCAGGGCGGCAATGTACTGGTGAGCGTCAAGGATTCCGGCATCGGTATCACGCCCGACATGTTGGGCGGTGTGTTTCGGATGTTCTCGCAGATCGATCAATCGTTGGAGAAGTCACAAGGAGGCCTTGGCATTGGCCTCTCGCTGGTGAAACAGCTGGTCGAGCTGCACGGCGGAAGCGTCGAGGCGCGCAGCGCCGGCGCCGGTCAGGGCAGTGAGTTCGTGGTGACATTGCCGATGGTCGCGGCAGTTACGCGCGTAGTACCGCCACTCCTCGTTGACGACCTGCTGCCCATCGTCTCGGTGCCGCGCCGAATCCTGGTGGCCGACGACAATGAGGATGCGGCGGATAGTCTCGCCATGCTCCTCACGTTCCTCGGTCACAACGTGCGAACGGTCGGCGACGGACTGGCGGCGGTAGCGATGGCAAATGCGTTTCGGCCCGAGGTGATCCTGCTCGACATCGGCATGCCGATGCTGAATGGACACGATGCGTGTCGTCGCATCCGGGCCGAACCGTGGAGTAGCGCCGTGCTCCTCATCGCGCTGACTGGCTGGGGACAGGAGGATGTTCGGAATCGATCGGTGGAGGCAGGGTTCAATCACCATATCGTGAAACCGGTCAGCCTGGCCACGCTCACGCGGCTGCTGGCCGAGATGCCGGCGGCGCTCGCATAAGTCGTGGAATCGGTCGCATCAGGCGGATCTACGCAAACGTCGGTAGCGATGCCATTCGCGTGCCTCACCGTATCCGGACCGCGTTGAAGTTGGCGGTAATCGTTCAGGGGACTTCAGGATCGTCAAGAGCCGTGCAGCCGACCTGATCGGCGTGCCGTTGGAACACATCTGCGGCGCACGATTTAGTCTCTGGAGGGCGCACGCGTCACGCGCCAACCCACGATGACTATCTCCTGATTCTCTCGCACCCATGTCGTTCACGATTGGCTTGCTGGTAGTGACGTTTTTTGCGTCACTCGGCGGACTCGGGCTCTTCATCTGGTCGATGTCGAACGGACTGTTCGGTCCGGAATCGGCAGCGAGTCGGGTGATCTTTGGCGCCAAAGAAATCGGCTTGGCGGAGGAGCCCGCGGCGGCGAGCGTCGCCGGACAGAATGCGCTGCAGGAAACGATGAATCGGACGGGCCACACCGGTGAGTTCTCGGTCCTCACCGTGGAAGAAGCCAACGAACGTCTCATCCAGGACGCATCGGGCCGATGGCCGGTGCTGTTGTGCATCGGATTTGCCGTGGCGTGGTTGGTCATCGCCTCCACGTTCGGGCTGGTCGCGTCGATCAAGCTGCACGTTCCGGACTGGCTCACGGGGCAGGCCTGGCTGTCGTTCGGTCGCATCCGACCGGCGCACCTCAACAGTGTGGCCTACGGCTGGTGCAGCATGGCGGCGTTCGGCGTCGCGCTCTGGCTCATGCCGCGCTTGCTGCGTACGCCGCTGGTGGGCGCAAAAACCGCCGCGGCCGGCGCGGTGCTATGGGGCGTCGGCGTCAGCTCCGGCATCATCGCCGTCCTGGCCGGCCGGAGCACCGGTCTCGAGTGGCTGGAGTTTCCCTGGCAGTGCGACGTGCCGATGGTGATTGGCGGAACCATGATGGGGGTCGCGCTGCTGCGCACGTTGCGCAACCGCACGGTCGAACACTTGTACGTGTCGGTGTGGTACATCGCGGCCGGTCTGATATGGCTGCCCATTCTCATTACCGTGGCGAACTGGCCGGGCATCCACCACGGCGTCAGTCAAGCGGCCATGAACTGGTGGTATGGACACAACGTGCTTGGGCTTTGGTTCACGCCCATCGGCCTGGCGGCGATCTACTACTTCATTCCGAAAGTACTCGGCAAGCCGATCCATTCGTACAACCTGTCGCTCGTCGGCTTCTGGACGCTCGCCTTCTTTTATAGCCAAGTGGGCGGACATCATCTCATCGGTGGTCCTGTGCCCGGCTGGATCATTTCGCTGTCGATCGTGCAGAGCGTCATGATGATTGTGCCGGTCACCGCCGTGGCGATCAACCAGCATCGCACCTCGTGGGGACACCTTGGGGCGCTTCGCAACTCGCCCACGCTCCGTTTTACCGTGCTGGGCGGCATGATGTACACGCTGGCATCGGTGCAAGGGTCGATCGAATCGCTACGCGTCGTGAATACGGTCACCCACTTCACGCACTACACCGTTGCGCACGCGCATCTCGGTCTCTACGGCTTCTTCAGCATGGTCATGTTCGGCTCGATCTACTTCATGCTGCCGCGCGTGCTCGACTGGGAATGGCCGTCGCATAAACTGATCAGTCTGCACTTCTGGCTCGTCATGGTTGGCTTTGCTATCTACTTCATCGGACTCTCCATCGGCGGATGGTTGCAGGGGCTCGCCATGCTCGACGCCTCAAAGCCTTTCATCGAGAGCGTCGTCATCACCAAGCCATACCTGCTGGTGCGAACCCTCGGCGGTTCGCTCATGACCCTCGGACATCTCGTGTTTGCCCTGCATGTGGGCCTCATGCTCACGCGCCGTGGCGCGGTGAAACGCGGACCCACGCTGCTGCGCACAACGAGCTACACGCCGGGTAGCGCCGGCCTCGCGTTGGGCGGGAGCGGCGCATGAGTCGGGAAGCGCAGGTCGATCTCACCCGGCTCATTACGGGCGCATTGGCGATCGTGACGTTCTCGATCGTCGCGCTCGTGGTCATGCCGTACTTCCTCACGCGCCAAACCGCGCAGCCCGTGAAGCCGGCCCCGTATACCACGGCGCAGCAGGCCGGTCGGGCGGTGTATATCGCCAACGGCTGTATCTACTGTCACTCGCAGCAGCCGCGCGATCCGAGCATCGCGCCCGACCAGCAACGGGGATGGGGGCGGCCCTCGGTGCCGGCCGACTACGTGCACGATCAGCCGCACTTGCTGGGCACCATGCGCACCGGCCCCGACTTGTTCAACATCGCGGTACGGCAGCCCAGTCGTGACTGGCATCTCGGTCATCTGTATCAGCCGCGGGCGTACATGGCGCAGTCAATCATGCCGGCCTATCCGTTCTTCTTTGAGGAGCTGACGGGACCCGCGCAAGCGGGCGAGGTGGTGGTGACGCTGCCGCCGGGAGCGGCGCCTGTCGGGGTGCGCGTGGTGGCTAGGCCTGAGGCGATTGCGCTGGTAGACTACCTACTATCGTTGGACCACACGTATCCCGTTCGCACCGGGCGCAACGCCGGAGCAGCGCGATGACGCCGGAAACGCGGGCGCCGCGGGATCGAGAACACGACGAGCCGGAAGAACAGATCCGTCCGTTGCCACGCGTGTTGCTGGCGCTGGCACTCAGCGGTGGACTGTGGGGCGGCTGGTATCTCGCACGCAGCGAGTCGGACGTCTCCCCCACGCTCGGCGATCGGCGTTCGGCTGCGGCGTTCGCCGCCCCACCAGCCAACGCGGCGGTTAGTGGTGCGCAGGTGTATACGGGGAAATGTGCGGGGTGTCATCAAGCCAGCGGCCTTGGCTTGCCCGGTGTGTTTCCGCCACTGGCGAAGTCGCCGTGGGTGTCGGGATCGGAGCAACGGCTGTTGGCGATTCTGCTGCATGGTATTCAAGGTCCGATCGAAGTGTTGGGAACGACCTATAACGGCATGATGCCGGCGTGGAGTACGCTCAGCGACGCCGAGCTCGCGGCGGTGTCCACGTATGTGCGGAATGCGTTCGGCAATACGGGCAGCGCGATCACCGTCGGCGACGTGGTCGCGGCACGCGCCGCCACCGCCGCACGTACATCACCGTGGGCTGGTGGCGAGGAGCTGGAGCGCGTTCCGTGAGTGCCTGGCGCGGCATGGCCGGCGCCGCTATGTCGTTGACCGCCGTGGTGACGTTGCTGGGTGGCGCCACGCACGGCTTTCGGGTGTGGACCACCGACGCGGCGCGTGCGGCGGCGGTGGCGACGCATCCGATTTCTGTGCCGTCCGTGTCGCTGGTAGACGAACACCGTGCGCTGCAGTCGATCGCGACAACGCGTCGCGCCACGATCGTGGACTTCGTGTACACGCGCTGTATCACGCTGTGCGGCACGCTCGGCGCCACGTTTCAACAGCTGCAGGCGGCCATCGTGCGTCGCGGCGTGGCCGACCGCGTGCGGCTACTCACGATCTCGTTCGATCCGGTGTGGGATACGCCAGAACGGTTGCGCTACTACGCGATCGCGATGCATCCCGACCCGGCCGCCTGGACCATCGCGACGTTCTCGAATACACACGAGGTTGCGGGCGTACTACGCACCTTCGGGATTCGCGTCATATCCGATGGTGCCGGCGGCTTCGTGCACAATGCGGCCCTGCATGTGGTGAATCCGGCGGGACAACTGGTCGCCATTGTGCCGATCGACGCGCGCGAGGACGCCATCGATGCGGCGCTCGCCGCCGCGCCGGTGACGCGAGCATTGTTGCCGTCGCGGCGCGTGGGCGCCCGATGAGCGATCGCCGGCTGTTGGTGAGCATGGCCCTCGTGGCGGGCTGCCTCGTGGCACGCGATACGCTCGAGCGCACCATGTGGTTGCAGATGCTCGTCCAGATTCCGCTGTTGATCTCGGCCGGCGTGATCGCGAGTGGCGTGATCGCGTCGCGCACGACTTCGTCGGAGCTACTGTGGCGCCGCTGGAACCGCCACGGCATGAGTGGCCTCGTCCTGGCCGCTGGTGGGGTCGCCTTCTGGATGATTCCGCGGTGGCTCGACGCCGCCGTGGAGCACCCGGGCGTGGACGTCGCGAAGGCGCTGTCGCTGTGGGCCGTCGGTATCGTGGGCGCACTGTCCTGGCGAGCCGCCGGCGCGATCGTACAGCTTTTCGTGCTCGGCAACATGGCGTGGATGACCGCCACAGTGGGTCTGCTGTTGCTTGATGCGCCAACGCGCCTGTGTGTGACCTACGGCGCCTCCGATCAACGCCTCGCGGGATACGGACTGCTCGTGGTCACACTGGCCGTCGTGGTGAAGGCACTGCTGCGGGCAAGCGTGGCGTTGCCGTTGGCGGTACCGCTGGCGGTCGGTCCCGATACGCCGCTATCGGCTCACCTGGACACCCTGTAGCGCCGCGATACACAGGAACAGGTTGATCACCATGAGCACGGCGGCCGGGATGGCCTCGATAACGGGATCCCGCACCCGCACACGGGTGATCACACCCAGCGCCATCAGTAAGGCCAATCCGCCGGCGGAGGGAAAGACCAACGCCGGAATGACGAGGCTGCTCAGCAAGCCGAGCGCGCCAAGGACTTCGAGCAGACCAACCAGTCGGCGGAACCGGGACAGGTTGTAGCGTGCGAATTCGTCGATCATGGCGCCCATGAACAGGCAGCTGAAGCCGTAGCCCAGAAAGAGCGTCACGGATAGCGCAAAGGAAATCTGAACTGCGAGCGTCATGAAACCGTTGTTAATTCAAGAATGCGTTGGCGCGTGCTTTACACGTAGACACAGGAGCGACTCATGACGTCATCGCCGATTCTGGTGATTCTGCAGCTGGTGGTAGGCCTGGGCCTGCTGAACGTCTGGATGATTCGCCGCAGTGGCCCGACTGGCTATCGCGGCGGACACGCGCAAACACTGCGTGGGGAGTTCGAGGCGTATGGGTTGCCGGACTGGATGTTCCTTGTGGTCGGGGGTCTCAAGGTCGTGGCCGGACTGGCGTTGATCGCGGGCATCTGGGTGCCGGTGATCGTGCGCCCGGCGGCCTTGGTGGTCGCCGCACTGATGGTCGGCGCGATCGCGATGCACGTAAAGGTGAAAGATCCCGTACAGCGCTCGCTCCCAGCCCTCGCGGTGCTCGTGATGTGCCTCTGGATCGCGACGCAGCGCTGATGAGCACCAGCGAGTCAACGTCCGCGGCCGGTGACTTCGTTCCGGCTCCGCCCGCGTCACCTCTGCTCGACGCGCGCCTGCGGGACAGCTGGGACGCAAACGCCACCGCGTGGACACTCGCGGTGCGCGAGCAGCGCATTCCCAGTCGTCGCGCCGGTACCGACGCCGCGATCGTGGCGGGGATCGAGTCGGCATGTGCCGAGCGTGCCCCCGTTCGTGTATTAGACGTGGGCTGTGGCGAAGGATGGCTCGCGCGGGCCATCGCCAACCCGTCGCGAGACGTGCTCGGCATCGATGGCAGCGCGGGACTGATCGAACAGGCCCGCGCGTTACCCGCGGCCGGCGTTCGGTTCGACACGGTCAGCTACGAGCAGCTGATCGCCGATGCCGGGGCGACCGCCGGTCCGTGGGATGTGATCGTGTGCAATTTCGCCTTGCTGGGTGACCCACTCAGCCCGTTGCTCGGTGCACTGGCCCAGCGGTTGTCGCCCGACGGGTGTCTGCTCATTCAGACCGTCCATCCTTGGACCGCCATGGGCGACGGCCCCTACACGTGCGGTTGGCGCGAAGAGCAGTTCCACGGTTTTGGCGTGACGTTTCCCGACGCCATGCCGTGGTACTTCCGCACGCTGGCCTCGTGGCGCCACGAGATTGACGAGGCGGGGCTGCTGATTCGCGACCTGGACGAACCGTTGCACCCCGAGACGCGCCGTCCGCTCTCATTGCTATTGCGCTGCGACCGCCGGCGTTAAGACTCTCGGTCCTGTCTGGCTCCGTTCGGTTGTCCTCGCTATATGTCACGCATTCCACCAACGCGCAGGACCGTGGCCGACAGGTAGGTCGGCCCGTGACGGACACGTAGAATCGGAGCCAACGGATGATTTTTCGACAGGTGCGGCGCAGCGCGATAGCACTCGCGCTGGCGCTGTTCGCGCCGCCGGCCATACTGGCGGCACAAGCAGGAGCAGCAGCAGGAACGGGCATCGTGCGCGGCAAGGTGACCGACGCGGCGAACGGTCGGGGGTTGGCCGAGGCGCAGGTCACGGTCAGCGGCACCCGTGTCGGGGTCACCAGTAGCACCACGGGCGAGTACGTGCTCGTCGGCGTTCCCGCCGGTCCGCGGGTGATCAGCGTGCGGCGCATCGGCTACTCACCGACAACCTTGCCGGTTACGGTCACGGCGGGTGCAACAGCGACTCTGGATTTCACGCTACGCGTGAGTGCCGTCAATCTGAGCGAAGTGATTGTGACCGGTTCGGCAGCGCCCACCGAGAAGCGCAAAGTGGGCACCAGCATTGCATCGGTCGACTCGACGATCATCAGCCGCGCGCAGTCGGTCACGCTCGATCAGGCGCTGCAGGGCAAGGTGGCCGGCGCCCAGATCTCGCAGAACTCCGGCGGTCCCGGCGGCGGCGGCATGTCGGTACGCCTGCGCGGCACCAACTCGTTCATCTCGGGCTCCGATCCGCTGTACATCATTGACGGCGTGATCATCGACAACGGGTCGGCGCAGCTGACCGATCTCGGTGGTCGCTCCAATCCGCAGAATCGCCTGGCCGACCTCAACCCGGCCGATGTGGAGCGCATCGAAATCATTCGCGGCGCTGCCGCCGCGGCGCTGTACGGCTCGCGTGCGAACAACGGCGTGGTGCAGATCTTCACCAAGCGCGGCAGCATCGGCAAGCCGCGCTTTTCGCTCTCGAGCCGCTACTCGTCGAACGAACTGCGCGAACAGCAGCCGTTCAACCTGTATCCCTTCGACGCCAACGGACTGCCGGTCAAGCGCTTCAACTATCAGGACGACATCTTCAAGCGCGCCACGGGTACTGAACAGAATCTGACCGTTGAAGGTGGCAGTGAGCAGACGCGCTACTTCCTCAGCGCGAACGCATCGGCCGAAGACGGTATTCTGAAGAGCACGTCGTCGCGCCGGCAGGGCGCGCGCATCAACCTGCAGCAGACGCTCAATCCCAAGCTGGTGGCGAACGTGACGGCCAACTACGTCACCACGCAGAACCAGTTTCAGGCGTTCGGTGAGCAGAACGACTACGGCATCATGGGCTCACTCTTCTTCGCGCCCACGAACGTCGACTTCCGCCCGGTGAATGGCATCTATCCGCTGCCGCCGGCCCTCGGCACGAATCCGCTGCTCGCCATCGACCGCATCAAGAACCCGCAAACGGTCGACCGGTTCATCGGCTCGAGCAAGCTGACGTGGACGCCGGTCCCTCAGCTCGTGCTCGACTACACGATCGGCGTCGACAACACGTCGTTCGAGCAGCGGCAGTTCATTCCGCGCAACGCCGTACTGGGCACGACTCCGCTCGCCACCGGACGCTCGCAGTCGGTGTTTCAAGGCAACCGTATCGTGAACCAGGACGGCATCGGGACGTACTCCTGGAAGCCGATGGGCGCGTTCGAAATGCGTACCACGGGTGGGTTCAACTACACGAGTCAGAAGGTGCGCACCACGAACGCCGTCGCGAACGGACTTGCGCCGGTGGGCGAACTGGTGGGTGCGGGCTCGGTGTTCAGCGCCGGACAAACGGAAGTCGAACTGCGCACGCTGGGCTTCTTCGGGCAGCAGGAAGTCGCCATCAAGGACCGCCTGTTCCTGAGTGGTGCGGTGCGCTACGACGCGTCGAGCACGTTCGCCCCGTCGGAGCGCTGGCAGGCGTTCCCCAAGCTGTCGGCCTCGTTCGTGGTGCTCAACAACCGCGACGGACTGGTGAACAATCTGCGCCTGCGCAGTGCGCTCGGTTGGGCGGGCAGTCAGCCGGGCATCGTGAACGCCTACTCGCAGTTCATCTCATACGCACAACTTCCGTTTGCCGGCCGCCCGGGCTTCGTAAATGACGTGACGTTCGGCAACCCGACGCTGCGCAACGAACGGGCGCGCGAGTGGGAAGTGGGCACCGAGGCCGGACTGCTGAATGGCAAGCTGTCGGTCGATGCCACGTACTACAATCGCGTCGTGTCGGACCTGCTCTTCTTCCGTCCGCTCGCCACGAGCACCGGTTTCTCGCGCCAGTTCTTCCCGATCGGCAGCATGTCGAACAAGGGCGTCGAGCTCATGGTCAAGTCGACCAACGTGGACAAGACCAACTTCAAGTGGTCCACCACGGCGACCTACTCGACCAACAAGAACATGGTCGAGAAGCTGGACATTCTCGACTTTCAGTCGGCCGGCGGCTACCCCAATCGCATTCGCGCCGGCGAGCCGGCCGGTGTGTTCTACGGTTCGTACGCGGCACGCAACTGCGTGACCGGCGCGCTGCTGCTCGACTCGCTTGGTCGCTACCGCCGCAGTAACCAGGCGGTGGACATGGGCGCCACATTGGCCCAGCGCCAGGCCATCAGCCAGGGTACGTGCAACGACTCGCTGAACAAGGTGATCGGCGACCCGAATCCTTCGTGGCTCGGCTCCCTGCTCAACGAATTCACGCTGGGGAAGAAGCTGCGATTCCGCATGTTGTTGGACGGTGTATTCGGCAACGACGTCATGAATCTTTCCACGCGCGCACAGAACGCCGGCGTGGCCAGCAACTCCCAGACCTTCGAGCGCGAACTGCTTCCGTATGGCGACCCGCGTAAGGTGTCTCCGGGCTTCAATGCGCGTACGCAGGGCGTCTTTCAATACTGGGTCGAGGACGGATCATTCGTGAAGCTGCGTGAGCTCTCGGCCACGTACACGCTCGATGTGCCGGTTGCCCGTCGGCTCTTTAAAGATGGCATCGACGTGACCGTTTCCGGCCGCAATCTCGCCGTGTGGACCAAGTACAGTGGCTACGATCCCGAGATCAACCTCTTCGGCACCAACGCCGGCGGTCTCGGCGCAGGGCAAACCACGGCCGCTGACCGTGGTTTCGACTTCGGTGGCTATCCCATTCCGCGCGTGTGGTCCGTCAGTGCGCGATTCTCTTACTGACCCGCGGAGAACATTACTCATGCGTATGATCAAACACAGTGCGGTGCTGCTCGCCGCCATGTCTCTCGGGGCGTGCAATCTTGATTTGCAGAACCCCAACTCGCCCACAGAGTCGCAGGTCATCACCAATGTTGATGGGGTGATCGGACTCGCCACGGGACTGCAGTCGCGCTTCGCGACCTCGTACGGCAACTACGCCTACACGGCGGGCTTGGTGACTGACGAATTCGCGGCAACGAGTGCGGCGCTGATTTCCATCAGCGACGCCGAGCAGGGCGCGGTTCCCCCTGGAACCGGCATCGCCGATGCCGTTTTCAACTCCGTGTATCGAACCGTGCGCACGGCTGATGAATTGCTCGCCGGCGCCGATGCGCTGGCGGCCGGGATCGACCCGGGCACACGCAGCGGTCTCAAGGCGCTGGCGTGGACGCTCAAGGCCGAGGCGCTCGGGGAGGCGCTCCAATCGTATCAGAAGATCCCGCTGCAGAGCTTCGGCGTGGCCGCACCAACCTACGAAAGCCGTACGGCGGGATTGGTGGTCGTGCGAGCGTTGCTCGACTCGGCGGCTGCGACGGTAGCGGCGACTCCACCCAGCCCGTTCTTCAACAACAGCATCCTGACGCCGGGCGTCAGCTTGCCGAACGTGATCCAGCTGTACCGGGCCCGCTATGCGCGCATGGCGAACGATCAGGCCACGGCGTTGGCCGCCTCCAATCTCGTGGCGCGCACGGGAACGGCCGCGTTGTCGGTGCTCACCTTTCCGGCACCAACGGTCAATCCCTATGCGAACGTGACGGGCGGCGTGAACGGGATCGCGGTGCGTCGATCATTCCGCACGTCGATGCTGCCGCAGGATCAGCGATTCGCGTATTTCGTGACGCCGTCCACCACGCTCACGGGTCGCGTGGGCGCACAACTGGATCCGTTCAGCCGCTGGGCGAATCCGCAGGCGCCGCTGCCGATGTACATGCCCGACGAGGCGTTACTCATCAAGGCCGAAGCGCTCGCCGTGCAGGGTAATCTCGTGGCGGCGCAGGCCGTGCTCGATTCCGTGCGCACCGATTGTCCGGGTGGTCGCGGACTGGACGACCCCAAGGCATGCCTCCCGGCGCTCACGTCGGCGCTCACGCAACCCGAGCTGCTCACCGAGATCTACACGCAGCGCCGCTACGAGCTGCTGGGCACGGGACAGCGGTGGGAAGACTCGCGGCGTCGCGGCGCCATTCGTGGGCCGACGGCGGCGCCGGCGGTTCCTGTACAGGGACAGCGGTGCTGGCTGCCCTATGCCTTCGGCGACCGTAATGCCAACCCGAACGCCACCTTCGCGGCGCTTCCCGATCCCACTGAGCCGAGCACGTTCCCGGCCAGCTGTCAGGTCCAGTGAGAACGCCTATCATGACTATGAACCCGATCAACTCAACGAGCGTGCGCGTGACACGTCGCTTCACCACGGCGCTGCTCACGGCGCTGGCCGTCGCCGGAACGGCGTGCGGCACCACCGACGCCGAGGGTCCGCTGCAGCCCTCCGGCCCTCAAGGGCGCGTGCGCTTCGTGAACGTGATCACCGATACCACCCGTGGGCGGGTGAACGCGATTCTCGAGTCGAAGCCCTTTGGCGTGAACATCACGTACACGCAGAGTACGCCGGCCGTTCTGGCGGCACCGAATACGGCGCTGTACGCCGCAGTGCTCTCGGGCTCGCGTTCGCTCGTGCTCAAGCGCACGGCGGACACGAATACGACGGTGGCTACGATTAGCGTCAGCGTGACCGCCAGTCAGGATCGCACCATCTACGCCATCGGCGGGGCGTCGGGCACTGCCGTGACCGCCTTCCAAACGGTGGATGACAACGCCGTGCCTGCGTCGGGTCAGGCGCGTGTTCGTGTCGTCCATCTGAGCCCGACGGCCGGCGCGGTGGATATCTTCGTCACCGCCGTCGGTGCAGATCTCGCCACGGCGACGCCGACGCTGACCAACGTGGCATATCAGACGGCCTCGTCGTACTTGCCGGTGGCCGCCGGCACGTATCAAGTGCGCGTGGTGCCGGCCGGAACCGCGCCCGCGTTGCGTGCGGGTGCGGTCGCGATCAACGTGGCCAGCCTTACCCTCACGGCGGGCACCGGGCGCACGATCGTGGCGGCGGACAACAATGTTGGTGGTGCGCCGTTGCGCGCCTTCGTTCTCAGCGATCAGTAGCGATCGTTGCGTGATGTGCACGGGCCATTCACCATCACGGTGAGTGGCCCGTTGTGCATTCTGCTGGACAAGCCGCCATCCTCTCGCGCAGCTTCCACGCATGCATACACCGCCATTCGTCACGAGGTCGCTAGGGCTCGCGTCCGCCCTGATCGTCAGTTTCGCACCAACGCACGCGCGCGCTCAGGCCCAAACCGGGATTCTGTCGCTCAGCGTCACGAATACGACGCTCAAGAATCAGGTCAAACCGACCGGTGAGCTCAAGACGCAGATCGATTCACTCGATGTGCTTATTGCCAGCGCGTCGAAGTACGGCCGCACGTCCGAGCTGCGACGACTGTTCGCGCAATCGAACGCGTTGCTGCAAAAGCGACCGTGGACGCCGGAAGCGGAGTTCGCGAGTTCTGTGGTGGTGCGGTCGGATCGCTTGATCGTCGATCCATCGCGCCCGTGGACCGTGCGCCTCGAGCAGAGCTTCTCGCCGACCATCGCCCTCGAGCGCCCGCTCACGGCGCGCGTGGCGCTTCGCCAGCGGGACGCGGCGAATCCGCGTGCACCGCTGGCCCTCGTGAAAGAACTCGGGAGTTTCGATGGCGTGCCGCGTGACCTGCGTGATTCGCCGTTCGCGATCAACGCCGACCTGCAGCACGTGCCCGACGGCTCGTATGTGGTGACCGTCGAGATGTCGGACAGCGCGCGCACGCTTGGCACCGCCAACCTTGGCATTGTCGTGCGGAACGGCCTCGACGCGTCGATGAAGCGGCTCGAAGCCGCAGCGGCGAAGGCGCCGGAGCCGTTGCGGTCGGACCTGCTGTTCCCCATCGACCGCATGCGCACGGTAAACGCCAGCCGCGTGGCGCTCGGCACGTTCAACGCCGCGCGTGACTTCGCTGCGGCGGAATCGCTGCTGAAATCGGTAGCGGCAGGCAAGAACCCGTGGGTCGGACGGACCGGTGATCTCAAGCGGCATTACCGTCTCGAGGCGGCCGACGAGATCATGCCATATCGCCTCTACATCCCGACGGCATACGCCGCGAAGAAGCCACTGCCGCTGATCATTGCGCTGCACGGATTGGGCGCCACCGAAGACTCATTCTTTGAAGCGTACGGCGGCACGCTACCGAAGTTGGCCGAGCAGCGTGGCTATATCGTGGCGGCACCGCTGGGCTATCGAGTGGATGGCGGCTACGGCGTGGCGCTCGGTGGTGGAAACGATCCGGCCGCCGTGCGCGCACGCACGCTGAGTGAACAGGATGTGATGAACGTGCTGGCCGCCGTGCGCACGCAATACGCCGTCGACAGCACCCGCATCTATCTCGTGGGCCACTCGATGGGCGCCATCGGCACGTGGGCGATTGCCGCGAAGACGCCGACGCTGTGGTCCGCGCTGGGTGTGTACTCCGGGTTCGGCGTGGCGTCGACCGCCAAGGCGATCGGTGGCATTCCGCAGTTTGTGGTGCACGGCGATGCCGATCCCACGGTGCCCGTGGGCGGCTCGCGCGTGATGGTAGCCGCGCTCAAGAATGTCGGTGCCAACGTGCAGTACATCGAGGTGGCGGGCGGTAATCACACGAATGTGGTGGAGCCGAATTTCGCGGCGATGTTCGACTTTTTCGATCGCCTTCCGCGCCGGTCAAATCGTTGATGATGACCCTCCGGTCGACGGTGCTGGCGGTGAGCATCGCGGGAATCACCGTACTGTCGCGGGGCGTGCAGGCGCAGGTACTGCCTGAGCGGCGCCTTGTGGCCGGCGTCCTCCACTTGGCGCACCCGTTCGACGCGCTTCGCCGCGCACCGCAGTGGGCGCTTGCCTCGTCGCCCAGTGCATCGACGAGCGGTATGGACGCACCCGATTTTGATCTCACCAACGCGCGCCAGGTCCAGCTGCTCGCCGACGGTCGCATCATCGCGCTCTCGTCGATTGGGAGTCGGCTGGTCGTGTTCGCCCCCGATGGACGCCCTGAGCGTGTGCTTGGCAGGCAAGGCAAGGGACCGGGTGAACTGATGGCACCAAGCGGCCTGACGCGCACGCGCGGTGACACGCTGTTGATTCCGGACGCGTCCAACAATCGTCTGAACTGGGTGGTGCCGTCGAAAGGATTCGTACGCACGCGTCCCCTGCCGGCGCTGCCACCACTGGCAGGTGGTCGATACCTCAGACCCGAGGGCTCCCTGAACACGGGCGAACTTGTGCTCAGCACCGCCGGCGTCGTGCAGGCCGGGCTCGGGGGGGCGGGCGCGGTCACGCGTCCGACCGCGTCGGTCATCATGCTGACATCGGATGGCACGCGTGCGACGATCGTGGCCAACGTTCCCGATCTGGAAGTGCGCGACATCGAAACGCGCTTTCGAGGGAGACGATCGTCCGATTCGCGCCCGCTGCTATTTACGCGGTACGCCACCGTGACGGCCTGGGACACCGTGGTGGCTACCGGCTCTGGTGATGGCTACCGTATCGATCTCCGGAACGTTCGCGGCGTGGTGCGCACCACGATCACCGTGGCCCGCCCGCGGCGCGTCGTGACCTCCGCCATGCGCGACTCCATGATCGCGCGTGCGCTGCAGCGCCTGAACGCGCCGGGGAGAGAGCGAATGGTGGATCCGGAGGAGTTGCGTCGTCAGGCAGTGGAGGCCCCCGCGGCCGACTCGCTGCCTCCCTACGGCTCGTGGTTCGTGACACCCAATCGCACCCTCTGGGTCCTCGATGCGTGGGCGCCCGGTGACCGTACCCGCGCTGCTACCGCGTTTCGACAGGACGGCGCGATCACCGCGCGGCTGACCTGGTCACAACCCGGCGACGCCGTCGCGTTCACTGATGATGCGGTTGTCCTCCGACAGACGGATGCTGACGACGTCGTGTCGCTTCGCGTGTACCGGATGCAGCGGCCACCTCGAGCGGCACTCGCTCCCCACGCCCGGTAACATCACGGCGCCGGCCATCATGCGTCGCGCACCGGTGACTGGTCAGGAAATGCCAGCTGCGCCGAGTAGACAGCAATGTCGTGGGGCCACGCCGCTATCAGGTCGCGGAATCGCGCTTCGTCGCCGCGATACAGGGCGCGGATCACTTCTTCGAACTGACTGAAGTCGCCGGCTACGGCGTTCATGAATCGGTAGGCCACATCGCGCGCGGCCTTGGCGCGATCGTCGTCCGACGGCGCGCGACGCGCGGCATCCACGAGTTTGCGGAGCGCGACCGACGCGCCACCCGGCTGCGTGGCGAGCCACTCCCAGTGCCGCGGCAACAGCGTGATCTCGCGCGCCACCACGCCAAGCTTGGGACGTCCACGCGGGCGAGGGGCCGTGTCGGGGGCGGCGATATCGTCCGCGCGCGCAACTGGATTCGCGCGCGCCATGGCGTCGAGGTGCGCCAACATCGCGCGCTCGTCGCCTCGCATCTCGAGATCGATCACCCGAGCCGTCGCATCGTCGAACACCAACACGGCACCATGATGCGGCTCGGCCTCCTTCACGGCACGCCACACCACCCGAGCCACCTCACGCAGTTCGCCCGCCGCCAGCAGTTCGTGTCCGCGGAACGCGGTGACCATCGGCGAATCCATTGGCGATGTCATGGGCGATGTCTCGGGAGCACTCATGCGCGCTTCACGGATGCCCGCGTGCTGTAGCTGCCGTGACCGTCGGCCTGCATGCGTTCGCGCCACATGGTTTCCAGCAGCACCAGATCTTCGGTGGGATCGAAGTCGGGCGAGGTCAGGGTGTCGAGCACTTCGAACACGAAAGCGTCGGCGCCGCGCGCGTTCCAGTCTTGCTGCAAGCGCCGGTTGGAATGCCCGCCAAAGCGCAGCGAGGTCCGTTCGCGGTTAACGACCGAATGCAGATCGATGGAGCGCCCGATCAGCGCCTCACCGGTCTCGAGGTTGCGCACGCAGTACACCCCCATGGGGCGGCGCGACTCTTTGTAGGCGCGCGTGAGCGCTTTGCGATCCATATAGGCGGTCCGGATTGGCGTATCATTCAATTCTATCCGGATAATAATGGTGTGTCAATATACCCGGGTAAATATTGACCAGCGTACCCCGCCGCCGCCCGGGCTCGACCTTGTGGTCATCTTTCGCCGATGGCACGCACCCCATTTGACCTCACCGAGCTGACCGTCGTTCTCGGCCCGCCGACACATCTGTCCGCGCTGTTCGCCGAGTTTCAGCAGCGGGCGGCGGCCGGCGAGCAGGTGACTGAACATGCATGGGCGCAGCATGAATACGCGGCGCTCGACGCGCTCACGTTCCGCGACGGCTCGGTGAAAACGCACACCATTCTGGAAACGATGCTCTCCAGTGTGCTCGGCGCCGCAGTGATCGTGCTGGACGTAGACCGTCGATGGGTGCGCGCCGAAGACGGACAGCTCTATACCGCACTCAGTATGTGCTCCGAAGACATCCGCTCGCGCGCCGAGGTCGCGTCGCTGTCGGCGCCGGCGTTTCTCGAAGCATTGAACGCGGCGGCAGTCACCATCGCGCAGCTCGACGGGCGAGAATGGATTCGCTGGAGCAGCCGCGCATGGACAGATGAGGGCACTGCCGACAGTATCGAGCGCGCGGCGCAACTCGTGGTGCAGATCGCCGAAGCGGTGCTGGGCAGCGCGCCAGCCGACGACGATTTCGCACGTGACGACGTCGCGATCGATCTGGCGTCGGAGCTGGTGCAGGCGATCGGTCATGGTCGTGAAGCGGCGAGCGATGAAGGCGGAGCGATCGCACAAGCGCTGCGTGCGCTGCGTTTCGTCGATCCGCTGCGCACCGAGTGGGCTCGCGTGACCGCCGACGCCCTGTACATCGGGGCGCTCGACATGTCGCTCGTGCGCCATCGCGTGACTCGCGAAGACGCGGCGGGCTTGGCGTTTCTCTACCTCGGCAAGCAGCGCGCTGATCAGCTGCAGCAGAGCGGCGAGATCACGCCGCGCTTCCGCCGGGAAATTGTCGCCAAGACGTTTATGACGAGTTATGCGCTGGAGCGACTTGCCCCCAAGGTCTCGCGGGAGCTCTTCGAGTTCATGAGCACGCGCTGACTCGCCGAATTCTGGTGAGTGGTGCCGCCGCGTCCAACGACGATGCCCCTCAAGGCCAAGCGTCCGGGAGGACGCTGACGCCGAGAGGGGCAGGTCAGTGCACGAGAGACTACGCTACTTCACGTCGACGACCTTTACGCCAGCGGTACTGGCCGCGGCACTGACATAGCCGACGGCGCCGGGCGTCGATTTGACGAAGGCGATCACGTCGTCATCGGATGCCTTGGCGGCCGGGGGAACGTCCTTGCCGGAAAAAATCTGCTGCTGCCAGTAGGTATCCACCGCGCTGACCGGTCGGCCGATGATCCGCTTGCTGAACGCGGCGCGCACGGGGCTGGACTTGCCCTGGTCAACTGGCGTAGCGGAACCACCGCCGGGAAACGCGGCGGCTTCCTTCAGGAAGATCTTGCTCAGGGCCGCGGCCGGAATGTCGCTGATGGGATTCGCGCTGTTCACGATCACCTTGAAGTCCTGGGCAGCCAGCGGTGCGGTCGACGTCAGGGACAGCAGGCAGGCCGCCACCGCGGCCACGAAGGAACGAGAGAGAGTATTCATGGATATGGTCTCGGTTAGAAGCTGAACGCGAAACTACCGAGCCAGTACATGCCGGCCGACTGCGGGGCGACCACACTCTTACCCGCCACGGTGCTGAGGAGGGGAACGAGCTGGTCGAACGCATAGCCGCTCACATCGTGGCGCTCGAGTCGCAGCAATGCGCCCCCACCGATGCGATACGTCACACCGAGCGCGCGATCACGTGTGGCCACGACATCCACGTTTGACAGTGGTGGATTCTGAAAGATGCGATTGTTCGTGAGGCTCATCTCCGACATGATGTCGAACTTCTCGCTCACGTTGAACACGCCCTGCACGTAGCCGCTCTTTCGATCTTGCTTGGGGCCGACGCCGTAGATGCGGAGCCCTTCGGCGCGGAGCACGGTGCGGGGCACGATGTGCGTTTCCGCCGACACCAAGCTCTCGTGACGCCAGCCATACACGCGGGCGGAGTCGATGCGATACTGCGCGAAGTAGCCGCCGAACCGTGTGCGACCCGGGGCCACATTCACCCAGGCCTGCGCGCCCTTGAACACGTTGCCGCGGAACGCCCGAATTGAGTTTCCAGTGGCGGTCACCACCTGCGTGCGTACCTCGTTGCTGCCACCGAATACGTTGAGCTCGAGCGAGCCGCTGCCAAGGGGATCGGTGCGCGAGTACACGAAACCGTCCACGGTCTCGCGTCCCTCGCCGTACACCTCAAATGACGGGCGGAAGAACGGCAACACGGTGCCGACAAAGCGGGTCTCGTTGAAGATGCCGCGCGGCATCGGATTGCGACCCACCTTGATCGTGCCAAGCCTTCCGCGACGCTGCCAGTAGGCCCACTGCAGCGCAACGTCGGGGAGCGCCGCCTGCAACGGGCTCAGTCCGAGCCGCCGATTCACCAGCTGCACGACGAACTGGTCCGAGTTGTCGAGCCGGTACCGGAACTGCAACGCGGCCGTCCGATAGTCGAACGTGCCGAAGGACGGAATGCCGAGGATCGGGAGCTTCCCGGAGACACCGGCGCCGGCATTGATCGCGGCGTGGAAGCTGAAGGGGGACTCGCCAGTCTGGGCGGCCGCCGTGGTGGAAAGACCCGCTACCAAGAGCGGAAGTACCGCAATAAAACGCGAACGCATAAAAGAAGCGCCTGAATACACAGGGTCGTCGATCCGGGCCACATCGCCCCACGACTGTGTATCGACGGCGGCGGCTGGATTCTTGAGCGACATTGTTCCGGGTCCGTGACTCGCCCGGGCGCCACCGTTGTTCTGGGTGCCCGCCGTACACTCCCTCTACCTGCGTTTCTCATGCTGACCTCTTCGAGGGCCTTGCGCTCGTGTGCGGCGGCCCTGGCCGTCGCGACGCTCGGCTGCGCGCCGCCCGCGGTACCGGTCGCCGTCAATGCGGCCGACCGTGATCTGCTCGATGTCACCGTGCCGGCGTTGGAGCAGCTGTACGCCGACAAGCGCTACACGGTGACCCAGGTAGTACAGTGGCACCTTGATCGCATCGATCGCTACAACGGTGTATATGGCGCGCTTGAAACGGTATTGCGCGAGAGTGCGCTGGCCGACGCCGCGCGACTCGACGCGGAAGCGGCGACGGGCGATCGCGCGACACGCGGTCCGCTGTGGGGCGTACCGATTGTGATCAAGGCCAACACCAGCGTGCAGGGGCAGATCACCACCGCCGGCTGGGAAGGCTTCACGCGGGCGGGACACGAATTGATTGCGCCCAAGGATGCGACGATCGTGACGAGGTTGCGCGCCGCCGGTGCGATCATCGTGGGCCTCGCCAACATGCCCGATCTTGCCAACAGCGATACGAATCGCAGCAGCTCGTTTGGTCGCACCGGCAATGCGTATGACGTGCGCTTCTCGCCCGGCGGCTCGAGTGGCAGCGTGGTGACCGCCGTTGCCGCGAACATGGCGGTGTTGGGGAACGGCACGGACACGGGTAACTCCATTCGCATGCCGGCCGCCACGAGTGCGCTGGTTGGGGTATTCCCAACTCGTGGCGTGGTAAGCATCGCCGGTATCGCGCCGCTCGATTGGCTGCTCGACAACACGGGTCCGATTGCGCGTACCGTGACCGATGCTGCGATCGCGCTGGCGGTCATGGCGGGGAAGGACTCGCTCGATCCGACAACACGGTCAGCGCCGGATTCGCTGCGCGTAACCACGGAGGGCTTGGCTGCCGCCTCGCTCAAGGGCAAGCGCTTCGGCGTACCCGCGTTCATCATGGCCGGCAGCGGCATCCCGTTTCACGGCATTCCCGCGGGCGTGCCGGAACGCGCTGCCGATTCCATTCGCGCCGCCGCCAACATGGCGCTGCGCGACGATACGCGCGCGTTGTTCATGAAGGCGGTGGAATCGCTGCGCACCGCCGGTGCCGAGGTCGTGATCGGTGACGGCATTCTGCCGACCACGTTCGCGACGATGGCGAGCCGCGTGTCGACCTATGCCTACATGCGTGATGGCACCGACCGCTTTCTCGCCACGTTTGGTCCCGCCGCGTATCACTCGGCCGCGCAGTATGAGCAGGTCGTTGGCGCACCATTGTATGTGTCGTCGATTGGCGTGGAAGAGCACTTCCGCGTCATGCCCGGCGTGCGCCTCGAGCAACGCACGCTCGAGCGCGACGCGGAGGCGGAACGAAATTATCACGCGCCGCGTCGTGCCATGCTGGCGGAGTACGTGGCGACCCTTGACCGCCTGAAACTGGACGGATTCGTGTATCCGGCCATTCAGATGGCACCACCAGATGAATCGATGCCGCAGGACGGACGCGTCAGCGAGGGTCCGCACTCGGCCACGAGCTGGGTGAACATGATCGGCGTGCCGGCGGTGGTCGTGTATGCCGGCAACTATGCGAACGGCCTACCCTTCGGCCTCGAATTCTCGGCGCGTCCGTGGACCGACCGTGCGCTGCTGGGTATCGCGTCAGCGTGGGAGCAGGCGACACCCAAGCGCACGCCGCCGAAGCTGGTGGAGGCGGGATTGCTGTCGGTGGTGAAGGCGCGCACCGCCAAGTAGATGCTCAACTTCTCCATTCGCGGACTCAAGGTTCTCGCGGTGTTGTGTACGCTGCTGCTGATTTATCTCGTCTACATCAGCGTGACCGGCAGCTATCCGTGGCGCGAGCATTGGATTGGCATGCTGTTGCTGCAGCTGGCCGTGTTCCTGTTCCGCCGTGCGGCGCGACTGCTGGATCAGGAGAGGCGCTCGGGCGCCGTGCTCGGACTGATCGGTGTGGTGTTCGGTCCGACCCCCACGCTGTTCACCGACGTGCATCCCGCGGTGCAGTGGTTCTGGCCGGTGCTGCTGGGTGTGCCACTCGTCGTGGTGTGGTTCCAGCTCGCCAAGCGACCGACATCGGTGGTGGACCGTGTGCCGGAAGCGTTGTAGGCGCCCCGTTCCGGCCCGTGGCGGGCATTCTGGTGGCACGCGTTCTGCGCTGAATCGATGAGCTGCGCGATGATCGCGCCGCGTCGATAAATCCGCCATCAGGAGCCAGTATCATGTCAGTCGCCAAAGTCATTGAGATCATTTCGTCGAGCACCAAAAGCTTCGACGACGCCGTGACGCAGGGTATCGCGAAGGCCTCGGAAACGATCACCGGGATTGCCGGCGCCTGGATTCAGGACCAGAGTGTCGAGGTCGCCAACGGCAAGGTGACGATGTACAAGGTCACCCTCAAGCTGACGTTCGTGCTCAAGGCCGACTGAACTCATCGGACGGTCGAGTTGTCGTACAGTTGCTCCGCGTCATCTGCTTGGGTTCTCACCTACTGGAGTTGCTGATGTCTCACGAGACTCGCCGTCGCTATGCCGTCACCATGGCGGCGTTCGCCCTGACCTCGTCGCACGCTCTGCCACCGGGTCATCCGTCGGTCGGCAGGGCGGTTGCGACCGCGGCCGGCTCCGTCGTCACGACGTCCGCCATGCGTGTCGAGCGCGCGGCCCACACGGCAACCGCGCTACGTGATGGTCGGGTGCTCGTGGCGGGAGGATTCACCAACGAGGAGAACGCGGTTAGCGGAGCGGAGCTGTTCGATCCGGCCGGATGGCGATTCGCCGCGCTGCCGCGCATGCGTACGCTACGACACAGCCACACCGCGACGCTGCTGCCCGACGGCAAGGTCCTGCTCGTGGGTGGCTACACGGCGGGCTCCACCGTGCTCGCCGCCGCTGAGTTGTTCGATCCGGCAACCAATCGCTTCGTGCCCACCGGATCACTTGGTGCGGCGCGCGCGGGGCACGTTGCGGTCGCTCTCCCGAATGGGAAGGTGCTCATTGCCGGCGGTGTGGGTCCAGCGTGGAGTTTTCTCTCCAGCGCCGAGATCTACGATCCGGCCACCGGACGCTTTACGCCCACGGGGAGCATGATCATCGCCCGTGAGAGTCACGCGGCGGTGCTGCTGCAGAGCGGTCATGTCCTTGTCGTTGGCGGGCATCAGGGGCGTCGCGCGGACATCACGCTCTTCACGTCAGCCGAACGCTATGACGTAACGAGCGGCACCTTCCGGAAAGTCGGCGACATGCGCGTGCGCCGGCATAAGCACGATGCCGTGTTGTTGCGCGACGGGCGGGTGCTGATCACCGGTGGCACCGATGAGCGCGACAGCGACGGCATTTACAACAGCACCGAGTTGTTCGATCCGACCTCCGCCACGTTCACGATGGGGCCGGACCTCGTACGTCCACGCTACAAGCACAACGGCAGCGCCGTGCTCCTGGTCAACGGCACCGTGCTGATTGCTGGTGGGGCCGCACAAGCCGAGACGTTCGATCCGCGATCGAGTGCGTTCTCGCTGGTTTCCGGCAATAGTCAGATGGCGGGCCAGTTCTCCGCCGTCGCGCCAATCAAGAATGGCGGCGTGCTGATCACCGGGGGCTACGGCGGCGGACGCGGGCCGCGCGCGAGCGCATGGGTGTATCGGCCGTAAGCGCAGATCTTGCGATAGCATGTCGCATGAAACGCCATCCTGTCTGCACCCTGGTCGTATCGCTCGCCGGCGTGTTGCTCGTCGCGCCGATGGTGGCGTCCTGCGGTGGCCGCGCCCAGCTGCCACTCGCCGCTGGTATCGGACCGACGCCGACGCTCGACGCCCCGCGGACATCGCTCATTCCCACCATCGGTGTCGCCAGCGCGCGCCCTTGGTTGGCACGTGAGATGCCGGTGGCCGGCCCCGGACTCGCGGTGCACCCCTTCGCGCGCGGTCTCGATCATCCGCGGTGGTTGTACGTGCTGCCCAACGGCGACGTGCTGGTCGCGGAAACCAATGCACCGGAGCGGCCGGACGATGCCACCGGTATCAAAGGCTGGTTCTTCAAGCGCTTTCAGCGGAAAGCCGGTGGTGCGGTCGCGAGCGCCAATCGCATAACCCTGCTGCGCGATACGGATGGTGACGGCATGGCGGATGTGCGCTCGGTGCTGCTCTCCGGACTGACGTCGCCGTTCGGCATGACGCTGGTGGGTGACGTGCTGTATGTGGCGAACACCGATGCCATCGTCCGCTTTCCGTATCGCGCCGGTGTGCAGCGCATCGACGCTACGGGCACGCGCGTAGTCGCGCTTCCCGCCGGCTCGCGCAATCACCACTGGACGAAGAACGTGGTCGCGTCGCTGGACGGCAGCACGCTGTTCGTGGCGGTGGGATCGAACAGCAATGCGGCCGAGCATGGTATGGATGTCGAAGCCGATCGCGCCGCGATCTGGGCCGTCGATGTGCGCACGGGACGCCATCGCATTCTCGCCAGCGGTTTGCGCAATCCCGTCGGGATGAGCTTCGAGCCGACGACCGGTGCACTGTGGGTCGCCGTGAATGAGCGCGATGAGCTGGGGAGCGATCTCGTGCCGGACTACATGACGCGGGTACGCGACGGCGCGTTCTACGGCTGGCCCTACAGCTACTTCGGCCAGCATGTCGACACGCGCGTGAAGCCGACACGAGCCGATCTGGTCGCGAGCGCGGTGGTGCCCGACTACGCGCTCGGGGCCCATACTGCGTCGCTGGGGCTCGCCTTCTCGCGCGCCGGTGCGATGCCCGGTGCGCTGCCGCGTGCACTGCAACAGGGTGCCTTCGTCGCGCAGCACGGCTCGTGGAACCGCAAGCCCATGAGCGGCTACAAGGTGATCTTCGTGCCGTTCGTGAATGGCGTGCCGTCGGGAGCGCCCATTGACGTGCTCACGGGATTTCTCGAGCGCGAGGAGTTCGCGCGCGGGCGTCCGGTCGGCGTCGCCATCGACGCGCGCGGGGCGTTGTTGGTGGCCGACGACGTGGGCAATGCGATTTGGCGCGTCACGGCGAAGTAGTGGTGACGCGCCGGATCGCTTCTGCATGTTGTTGACGCGGCTCCGCTGCTACATCATCGTGATGACGATCGCTCCGCAGGTTCCTGATACCAACTGCAAGCCGCTCAGCATCGTGGTTATCGGGTAGACCTCGACGCTTTGCCACTGCATGGGGCTCATCGCCGCGACGAAATCGACATCAACGGCGGCCCGATTCACGAAAAACTGTATGGGACACGGGGAACCGGCAACGGACAGAGCGCCAGCACCGGCGCGCGAGGCATAGACCGAGAAGCCCTGCTGCTCGCGTCGTGCGATGATCCCGGGAATGCCCATGAGCAGATCGACCATTGACTGAGGCTTTCGTGCGAGAAGGCTGTCGCGTGTGTACAGTTTGCCGGTGCTGACGCGAAGTTGGAGAATGCGCTCAGCGATCGCCGCCGCCTCCAGCGTTGCCCCGTCGTAGCTGGCCTGTACTTTTACGGTGGACAGCGTTCGTGGGAGCTTGCGCAACGCCAGTGGAATCGTGTCAGGTCGACGCGCCGAAATATTGATGGCACGAGCCACTGGTGCATATCCCAGCGCACGCGCGGCGAGCACTCGTGCACCACGTGGTGGATCAGGAAAAATCCAGAATCCTCGCGCATCGGTGCGGGTCGTAAACTCCGTGCCGGCCAGATAGACCTCGACGTTCGCCATGGGTCGACCGAGCGCATCGACGACGTCGCCGAGCAGCGGCGAGGAACCGACCGTGGCAGAGTCAGTCGTCGCGGCGCGCGCGGGTCGCGACTGTGCGATGCAGGCTGTCGCCGTGCCGCACCCCAGTGCCAGCGCGAGTCCGAGGAGAAGAGAAATCCGCATGACCTCATGATGACGCCGCGGCGTGCAGTTCGCCACTGACTCGGCGACTTCGACAGCACGAAGAACATCGTCCCGAAAACGTACGACTAAGCACACTCCGTATGCGCTTCGTGTATAAACATGCTCACCACTGAGCGAAGCATCGCGATCGACGGTATTCGGCTCGCCGAAAAACGTCCGTCAACGACTTGTGACGTGACGGAATTCACGCGTTGTTACTCAGCGATGTCTGAACCATCGGCTGTCGATCGCCATGCGGTGGTGTTTCGGCAAGGCGAGTCCCTCCACATCCTTCCCATCTCCCGATGATGAATTTTCACCGCTGGTCATGGGCGCGCGGGTTTGCGCTCATGACTGTGGGCTCTGTTGTGCTGTTTGCCGGCTCACTCGTCGCACAGCAAGCGCCAACGACCAGCACGCGACGTGCGCGGATCGCTGGCCGCGTTACCGACGCGGCGAGTGGTCAGCCGGTTGCCGGCGCCAGTGTTCAGGTGGTCGGTACCGCCGTCACCGCGCTGACCGGTGCCGATGGTCGGTACGCCATCGCCAGCGCGCCCAGCGGTATTTATAGTTTGGAAGCGCGTCGTATTGGCTTCGCCAATACGGTCACGCCGAACGTTCGCTTGACGACGGACAGCGTGATCACGGTGAACTTCGCGCTCACCACGAATCCGCTGCGTCTCACGGAGATGGTCGTGTCGGCGACGGTCGATCCGACATCTGGTGTGAAGACGCCGTACACGGTTGACAAACTGACCGCGGCCAACTTGCCGGTTGCCCCACTGACGTCGGCTGCCGGCGCCATTATCGGTAAGGTGGCCGGCGCGACGATCATCGCCGCCAGCGGCGCACCAGGCTCCGGGGTGAATATCCAGCTTCGCAGCCCGGTATCGCAATTCAATTCGAACGGACCACTCTTCGTCGTGGACGGCGTGTTCCTGAACTCGACGCAGTCGGTGACGACGCAGGACATCGAGTCGATGGACATCGCGAGCATCGAAGTGATCAAGGGTGCGGCGGCAGCTTCGCTGTACGGCTCGCGCGCGGCGTCGGGGGTCATCTCGATCACGACCAATCGCGGGCAGGGACTGGCATTCGGTCAGACGCAGATCACCGTGCGCAACGAGTACGGCCAGAACTACGTCGCGGCGAACCTCGACAAGCCCACCGGACACCAGTATCGCGTGAATGCCCAGGGCCAGTACGTCAACGCGACGGGTACCGTCGTGCCGCGCAATCAGCGCGTGGTGCAGGCCAACGGCATCATGGAGAACTCGTACATCGATCCGTTGTACAACCACATCGATCAGTTCTTCCAGCCGGGCGGCTTCAACACCCAGACACTCACGATTCAGCAGAATAGCGCGACCACCAATTTCAACATCTCGTACACCCGCAACCAGCAGCCGGGTGTGATCGAGTCGTCCGACGGCTATTCGCGGCAGTCGTTGCGCGCCAACGTCGACGTGCGTATCAAGGAAAAGCTGCAGCTGGGCGCATCGTTGTTCCACCAGCGCGCCAGCGAGGATCCGTCGTCGGTGGTCTTCTCCGACCTGTACCGCATCAATCCCGACGTGAACCTGAAGGCACCGGAGCCGATCGGGACGTCGAAGTACATCATCATCCCCGACTCGACCGAACTCCGGACCAATCCGTTCTATCGCCAGACGTTCAACGACAACATCACCAAGCGCATGCGGTCGCTGATCAGCATCAACTCGTCGTATCGCCCGGCGAGCTGGCTCACTTTCGACGCACTCGCGAGCTACGACCGCGGCGATCGGCAGGTGACGAACTACATCGCCCGCGGACTTACCAACTTGAACGGCGATGGTACCACGATCGGGTCGTTGGCGATCGACGACGATGATGTGGACGGCATCAATGCGCAGGGTGGCGCGAGTCTCATCAAGGGCTTCGGCGGTTTGACGGCCCGTCTCGCCATGCGTGGCGAGCTGCAGCGCGAGGTGAATCCGTTCCTGCAGACCACGGGAACCGACTTCACGATCACCGGCGTGAAGAACATGAACGTGGCGCGCACCAAGACGGTCACGTCGTCCCTCACGGACCGCCGCGCACAGGCCGCTTTCGCGAACCTTGGCCTCGACTACTCCGGCAAGTACATCGGCGATGTCCTCGTGCGGCGCGAGGGCAGTTCGTTGTTCGGTCCCGAAGGCCGTTGGAACACCTTCTATCGCGCCTCGGCGGCGTGGTTGCTGAGCGAAGAAGGATGGTGGAACATCCCGATGCTCAACCTGTTCAAGCTGCGCTACAACGTGGGAACAGCTGGCACGCGCCCCGGCTTCGCCGACCAGTACTCGGCGCTGGGTATCGATGCGACGGGTGCGGTGACGCGCGGCGGGCTGGGAAATCCCGCGCTTCGACCCGAGCTCGCGAAGGAACAGGAATTCGGCGTCGACATGATTTTGAAGAACCGCGTGCAGTTGTCCGTGGTACAGGTCATTTCGAAGTCGACGGGCAATCTGATTAGTATCCCGGCGCCCGCGCTGGAAGGATTCAACACGATCGAACGTAACGTCGGCAGCATCGCCGGTCGCACGATCGAAGGGACGTTGCAGGCGCAGATCCTGAACAATCCGAAGGGCCTGCAGTGGGACGTGCTGGTCACGGCGGATCAGCGTCGGAATCGCATCACCAATTTCGGACGCACCTGCTTTGGCGACGGCATCCTGTGGCGCTGCGACAACACGCGCTTGGGCACGATGTGGGGCAACCGACATGTCCGCGACAAGGGGCAGCTGGCGGCGGTCCACGCGAACTCGCAGTCGGCGTTCGACGTCAACAACGATGGCTATGTCGTGGCGGTAGGCACCGGCAACACGTCGCTCGACGGCAAGGCCAAGAATCTGTGGGGCACCACGGTCAACGTAGACGGTCGCAACTATGCGTGGGGCCGCCCCATTTTCGAAATCGATCCGTCCACCGGGCAGCGCTGGTTCGGACAGATCGGTGACGGGCAGCCCGCCATGCAGTTCGGCTTCGGCAACACGTTCCGTTACAAGGGATTCCGGGTGTATGGCCTCGTGAACGGTCAGTTCGGTGGCGACATCTACAATCAGGTCAAGCAGACACTCTACGCGACCAATGACCATATCGACGTGGATCAGCGTGCCAAGGCGGACGAACTCCGCAAGCCGACAGCGTACTACGCCACCGGCATTGCTGACGGCAACAACAACTACGGCGCACCATTTGTCGAAGACGGCAGCTACGCGCGGCTATCGGAGTTCACGATTGGATACAATCTCGACGCGAAGAAGTTCGGATTCCTGAAGTCGATCGGTGCCGACCGTATGCAGTTCGACTTGGTGGGACGCAACCTGTTCACCATCACGAACTACTCCGGCCTGAACCCCGAGTCGGGCAGCCCGAACACGCGCGTGGACAACACGGTGTACCCGTTGCTGCGTACGTTCTCGCTCGCGACCACCATCATCTTTTGATAGGAGGACTCTCCTCATGACCTTACGATCCTCCTCCGCCGATTCCAGACTGATGACCTCGCCCGTTACTCGACGTACCCGCTTTGCCCGCTCGCTCCTTGCGGTGGTGGGCGGAGCCACACTCGCCGCCTCATGTCAGTCGCTAGACGTCACGAATCCGAACACGCCCGACGTCGGCGCTGTTTTCGGCAGCGGCCAGAATCTCGAAGCCGCCCTGCTGGGATCATGGCGCGCCTTCTGGGGCGTCGCCCAGGGCGCACGCACGAACGGCACCTATCCTGTCAAGCAGCTCTCGATTCTTGCGAATGAGATGACCAGCGCCGATGTCGCCGATGCGCTGTCGGCGGTCACCGCCGAACCTCGCTTCGCCATCGACAACCGCAATCAGGGCGGATGGACGAACCGCAAGCCATGGTATGACCTGTACGAGTCCATGGCCTCGGCTCGTGAGGCCTATCAGGCCATGGCCGATCAGGGGCTCAAGGTTGGTGTCGTGAACGCCGCGACCCCCGAGGGGGCCGATACCCAGCGCTCCCGCGTATTCGCCAAGTTCATGGTCGGCGTGAACACGATTTATCTGGGACTGCTCTTCGATCAGGCGTATCTGACCGATGAAAAGACCAACCCGGCCACGCAGGTGTATGAGCTGAAGCCCTACCAGCAGGTTACCGACAATGGCATTCGCATTCTCCGTGAAGCGATCACGGAAGCGCGCGCCGCTCGTGATTTCACCCTGCCCGCCAATCTGATCAACGGGCAGACGTATACGCGCGATGAGCTCATCCGCGTGATGCACTCCTATATCATCCGCGCACGCGTGTACGGCGCGCGCACGCCGCAGGAGCGCGCGGCGGTGAACTGGGGACAGGTGCTGGCCCAGCTCGACTCGGGCATCGTGACGCGCAGTTTTGCCCAGCAGGCCGATCTCACCATCGGTGCGTCGCTGTCCACCTACTATCAGTATTCGTACCTGCAGACCAACGGACGTACGAACACGCGCCTGCTCGGCCCGGCGGACACGTCGGGAGAGTATCAGCGTTGGCTGGCACGCCCGCTGGGTGACCGCAATCAGATCACCATTGTCACGCCCGACCGTCGCATCCACGCGGCGAGCGGTCCCACGGTGGCGGGTTCGCGTTTCGCGTACTTACCGACGCAGTCGATGTCGACGACGAACGGCACGTACATGCACAGCCGCTACCGGAGCGTGCGGTATCTCGTTGCCCCGCTCAACAACTATCACTCCACTGGGCTGATTACGACGATGTCCACGGACGAGATGAAGTATCTTCGCGCGGAAGCGCTCATTCGTCTCAACCGTCAGGCCGAGGCGGTCGCACTGATCAACCCGACGCGCGTCGCGGCGGGATTGTCCCCGGTCACGGTGGCGGGGCCGCCGAATGATCGCGCCTGCGTTCCGAAGCGTGACGATGGTACCTGCGGCGACCTCTTCGATGCGCTCCAGTACGAGAAGCGGATCGATCTCTTCCCCACCGAAGCGCTGATCTCGTTCGCCGACGCGCGCGGCTGGGGCAAGCTCTTGCCCGGAACGCCCATTCACTTCCCCGTACACGGTCGCGAACTCGAATTGTTCGGCTTCCCGTACTACACGATCGGTGGCGGCGGGGCAGGTAGCGCGCCGTAAACGCTCGAACGCGTCCGCCCCGCGCCCACCGGCATGGGGCAACGGAGAAAGCGGGCGCCATGCGCATGTTGCGCGTGGCGCCCGCTTTCTACCCTGACGACACGTGACGTGCAGTTAGGGCAATTCGCTCAAATTCGCGCAGCCGTATCCGGCGCGGTCTGAGGGTACTTCGCCCGGCGAGAACACGCGAACGTAGTACGGCTTGCCCGCTTCGAGCAACGGGATGGTTGCCATACCCTCGCCGCTCCCATCGTTGCGCGTGAGTATCTGCCGGAACGCCGCCGCCGCTGACACCGGACGACCCTCGTCGCCACAGCGTCCCGCCACAATGTCCCACGCCACCTGCCGATTGATGGGCACGAGGCGCAATGACAGCTTGACGCGCGACTCCTTCGCGCCCTTCGGGGCCACCGAGAGATCAGCCGATCCACGCAGAATGTTCAGCTGCGCAATGGTTGCGGTCCACTTGCCCGAGACCTTCGCCAGTGCTGACGAGTCTTGCGCGTGAAGCGCCGAAGGTACTGCCAAAGCGAGCGCAGATATAGCTCCAGCGATGCTTCGCCGTGCCACTCGATCAAGGTTGTGCCTCATGGATCGTCCTATCGCGGTGTGTATGGGAGCGCTCGTGCTGACGACAGAAGAGTCGCATGGCGCAGTTTAGCATGCTGCGAGTACCGTGACATCTGCTGACCTGCTACTCCGTGGTGCCGATGAAGTGCCCAGCGACGGTTGGATCGCCTACGTCTTCTTCCCACTGAACGTTTGCGTCCGCCAGGTCGCCGCCCCCGGGTGCTCCCACACCGAGTCGAGCCGCTCAGTCGCGGGGATGTAGAACGCCGCGCGCAGCACGCCACTGGGGAGAAAGTGCAACAGCGGATCGCCGTTTGGCGGCGAGTGCGCGCCCATGATCTTTCGCTTGATCTCCTGATGAAATGGCTCGCTGGGCCGCCAGTTCCAGATACCACCGTGCTGCGCCTGAAACTCGAGTGACTCCTGGAGCGCCTTCTGCACGTGCGGAAACGTCGCGTCGTGAATCAGCGTACCGCTGTCATCCTTCGTGAAGCCGAAGAGATCGTGATCGCCGACCATGTTGACATCGGGACGTGCCTTGAGCCGGATGTACGGGCCTTCGATTGCCGCGTGTTCCTTGTAGTGTCCGAAGCGATACTCGTGGTCCTCTTCGGCAAACTCCTTCGCGCGGTCCTAGAACAGGTCGCGCAGCATATTCCAGTCCTGCTCGGTCTTCGGCCAGAAGCGCAACCGCTCGTCGAACTTCCGTGACTTGAGCGTCGGCAATCGAACGCTCTCGATGTACGTGCGCTTCTTCAGCCATTCCTGATCGGTCACCTGCGCTGCGGCTGACACCTTCACGGCACCGTGTGGCCTCACGCCCGACGTCCAGCCCACGCGCGGGTTGTAGTGCACCACGGCGCCGATGTCTTCCCACTTGATTTCGTCACACAGGAAGAAGTCGAGTTCCTTCGACGTCTTGTTCTTGAACTCCTGCGCCTTGGTCGGATTGCCCGACTCGATCCCCATGTGCGCCAACACGCCCGTGGGACGCACCGAGATACCGATCTTGTACTTCGTCGCGATCTGCGCCGCCGCCGTCATGGCGCCCTTCACCATGCCCTGCAGTAGGTACTCCTGCTCCATGTTGCGCTCGGCCGACCCAACCGCATGCCGTGGATCGCCGAGCTGCTGGAAGTACGTCGCCTTGTTCCACCCGGTGCTGGAGTTCGCCGGGGCGGACGTGAAGACGACCGGGGCGATGTTGGTGTTCTCGCCCGGCTGATTGAAGAACGCGTTTTCGCGGGAGGTCTTGGGGCCGGTCATCTGGCGATTCTACGCGCCTGCTTGATCTTCGGCCACCAAGCTCAGCCTTATCCGGTTGTTCGTGCGATCCCGATCGATCAGTCGGATCTCCGGATCGATCTCCACGAACACGGGGATGCCGACTACCGTCGCATCCAGCACGATCTCGCCATTGGTGACACGCTGCCGCCGCCTGAGCAGCAGCTGCGGCTTGTCAGGGGGGCCGCCGTAGATCCCCACGGTCACGGCCGCGCCCTCGGCTGGCTCGACGAGTTCACCGGCGCTGTCCGAGCGCACACGTTGCACGCGGAATCGTGCGAAGACCCGTGCGGTACCACCACGACGCTCCACCGTCGCTGAATCGGCCGACAGATCGTAGATCACTCGCTCGGCGAACCATTCGTGCACGGCGGCGCGCGCTTCGTCATCGCGGGCCGCTTCATGCAACAGCGTGTACAAGCCGGTGGCTGTGGCGGCACCGCGCGGGCCGCTGTCCCGCGCCAACAGCGTGCGCAGCGCGGCGTTGATCGCCGAATCGCCGAGCACCTCCCGCAGCGCATGAAAGGCGAGCGCGCCCTTGCCGTAGTACAGATGCGATTCATCGGCCGTCGTGAGCAGCGTGGGCTCGAGCCCGATCGTGTTCGCGCGGCCGCTGAGATAGCGGTCGTGATCGAAGGACATCATGCGCGCCAGCACGGCGTCGCCCTGCTGTTTGCCGAGCAGCAGCTGCTCCGAGTACTTGGCCAGCGTTTCCACGATCGTCAGGCGACCCTCGGACCAGAGTGGATCGACGGTGTGTCCCCACCATTGGTGCGCCACTTCGTGACCGATGCGCCGTACGAGCAGATCCACGTCGCCGTCGCGCGCGTCGGAGAGCATACCGCGCGACTCCGTGAGGTAGATCGATCCGGTTTGCGCATAGGCGCCGAAGCCCCAGCTGGCCGGCACTTCGATGAGTCGCAGCGTGTTGTGCGGATACGCGCCGAACTGCTGCTGCAACAGGATCAGCGAACGCGCCGCGATGTCGACGATGCGTGCAGCCTGCACCCCATGCGCGGCGTGGTACCACAGTTCTACAGTCACGCCGCCAACGGTGCGTCGCTCGACGGCATAGCGTCCGGCGCTGACCGCGAACATCGGCGTGGACGGCTGCGTGAGTTGATACGAAAAATACCGGCGTCCGTTGGCGGTCCACGACTTCACGAGTTCGCCGGGGCCAAGCGCCGTTTGATCGAGACCCGTGCTGAGGGTCGTGCGCACCGTGAACCACGCGGGGGCGAGGCCGAGCGCCTGCGCCCCGGCCGCGAGCATCGGCGTCGCGAGCCCCAGTCCGCGCGTCGCACGCTCGGTGCTGTCGGCGATCTCGAAGCGACCCTGATAGCCGATTGACGGCACGACGGCATTCGAGCGCACGAACGTGCCGTTGCCGGCGATGTCCTCGTTGAAGCCGTCGGCACGCAGACCACTACGGTCGAGGGTGAGCGCGTAGGACAGCGAGATGCGTGCGCCACTGTCCAGCGGCGCCGGGAGCGCGATCGCCTGCACGCCGAAGCGCCCATCGGGTGTGACAGGCGGCGCGCCCGCCATCGCGACGGTGGCGTCGCGGACATCGCGCGGCATCATCACCCAGAGCGTATCGATCGCTCGCGCCGTACGATTTTCAACGAGGATGTTGCCGCGTACGACCGCGCGGCGTGCCTCCGGCTCCAGTGCGACATCGAGTGCTACGTCGACGATCTGCGGCTGCGCCACCGATTGCAGGCGGCGATACCGGCGTTCGTAATCGGCGCGCCAGTCGAGCGCCTGGTCGCGGCTCTCCCACTGCGCGGCCCACACCGTCTCACGCGCCATGAAGGCAAAGGCGACGATGAACGCGCCGGTGGTGCCAAACAGCGCACGCCGGCCCTGCGTCGTGAGCCCGGACGACAGTCGCCGCGGCAGCGCCCGCACGCGCTCCCTGAACGACACCGCGCGCCCGCGCGGCCACAGTGCCGCCGAAACACCGATCAGCGTCAGCGATCCCAGCGCCCAGAGTGCATTGAACGCCATCCACGATAGCCATGCGCTCCCGAAGCCATCGAGATCCGACCACCGTAACGCCGGCGACGCACCGAACCTCGTGATCAGGTGCTCGAGACCGACGTTCTCGCCGTCCTCGGCGAGAAACGCCAGCACGAGCCCCGCGAACAGTCCGAGCCAGCGATTGCCGGTGAGCACCTGCAATGCCACGGCCATCACGGTGGTGATCCACAACGGCACGAGCGACATCAGCATATGGGCGGCGTACACCCGCGGCTCGATGGGCAGTCCGCCAGCCAGCGCATGCACCACCATCGCCGCGCCGTAGCCGGCCGTGGTGAGCAACACGGGAATGAGCAGCAGTGCGCCCAGCTTTCCCAGCAGCAGCGCCAGATTGGCCACGGGCGTCGCATCGCGAATGCCGTCGAACCGGATGATGCGCTCTCGCGCGACGGCATCGGCTGCGAAGTAGAGCGCGCACAACGTCCCGATGAGCCAAAGCCCGATCGGCACGGCGTCGGCCAACACCGCACTACTGGCCAGCAGTCGCGTACCGTACTCTCCACCGGCAAGCTGCCCGTCGGCCTCGATGGCGATCATGGAGACCCACAACACGAGCAATGCGCGCAACGGCCAGCTCCGCAGCAGCAGGCGGAGCTCGAGTGCGCCCGCGCTGCCGGTGGCGTGCCACAGTGTGTGCCGCACGTTGGTCGACGGCACGACGGGCGTGAGGCGCGCGGGCGGCGCGCCGAGTATTGGTGGATCGATGGACACGCGTGATACGTGGGTGGAGCGCATGCGCCGTGGGCGTGGCGCACGTCGATCGAGCCACGACAACGGCATCAGACACAGCGCACTCAGTCCGAGCACGAGCAGCCGGTTCCACAGCATGTGACCCGATAGCGTGACGAGTCGTGTGTTGCGCTCGAGCGGTGTCCAGTAGCGCGTCTGTTCGAAGAAGGCCGACAACCCGAATGGATCGAGCAGGGCGGTGCGCGCCAAGAGTTCGGGGGTAGGTGGTCGGGTGCCAGCCATGAGCGGCGAATCCACCATCATCGCGGTGACGGCGTAGCCGGCATAGATCGCGATGCTGGCCACGAAGGTCGCGAGTGTACTGCGCGAAGCGGCGGCCACGAGATACAACAGCGCGGCACAGAAGAGGGTATTGGGAACCGCCAGCAGGACAAACGCCGAGATATACGATGGCGCGTTGAACGCGACGAGGCGCTCGGCGCGCACGCTCAGTACGAACGGGCTCACCGCCTGCACCACCAACGCCAACACCACAGCGGCCAGTGCGGCCAGCAGCACGCCGGTGAATCGCGCGCCCAGCAGCATGCTGCGATGCACCGGTGTACTGCTGATAAGCTCCCGCATGCGGTATTCGTCGTCGCGCCCGGCGGCCGCAATGCACAGCATCGGCAGCGCGAAGACGCTCACCAGCGTAAGGATGCCGACCGTCTCCATCACGATGTACGGCCCGTTGATCGCCGATGAGGCGGGGCCGAATCCGGTCGCCACCGTGGCGAACGGCACGAACGCCACGAGCAGGATCGACGCGAGATAGCTGAGTGTGCGCGTCTGGTACCGCCACTCGAACGCCACGAGACCCCGAACGATGGAGGCGGCACTCATGGGTGCCTCACTCACCAGTCGCGGCATTGCCGGTCGCGGCATTGCCGGTCGCCCGGAAGTAGACGTCGTCGAGCGTCGGCGTTGCGGCAACGCACCGCGGGTCCGGTGCACGATCGGCGAGCAGTCGCAGTCGCGTCGAGCCGCTGTGCAGCGTCTGCGACAACAGCTGCGCATGATCGAGTCCCGGCGGCGCGTGCTTGTCGATCGTGCGCGTCCACACGCGATCGTCGAGTTCGCGTACCAGGTCGTCGGGCACGCCTTCGCAGATCACGCGTCCGTGCGCCACGATCGCCATGCGCGTGCACAGCTGGCGCACGTCTTCCACGATGTGCGTGGAGAGAATCACGACGACCTGTTCGCCGACATCACTGAGCACGTTGTAGAATCGGCTGCGTTCGGCCGGGTCGAGCCCCGCCGTCGGTTCATCCACGATGAGCAACTGTGGATCGCCCAGCAACGCCTGCGCGATACCGAAACGCTGACGCATGCCGCCGGAGAAGCCACTGACGGCGCGGGAGCGATGCTCCCAGAGATTCATCTTTTCGAGAAGGGCGTCGACTTGTGCGCGTCGTGTGTGGCGGTCGGTGAGCCCTTTCAGCAGAGCGAGATGGTCCAGCAGATCGAGCGCCGAGATGCCCGGATACACGCCGAAGTCCTGCGGCAGGTAGCCCAGTTGGCGGCGGTGCGCCGTCGGGTCGGCGAAAATCGATGCGCCGCCAAGGGTGATCGAGCCGCTGTCCGGCTCCTGCAGCGTGGCGATGGTGCGCATGAGCGTCGACTTGCCGGCGCCGTTCGGTCCCAGCAGGCCGAACAGGCCGCGGTCGATCCGGAGCGAGATGCCACGGAGGGCGTGCACCCCGTTGGTGTAGGTCTTGGAGACATGGGAGAGTTCGAGCATGCGACCATCACGGCTCCGGGATGGTAAAGTTTCCGGAGCACGATCGTGATTCTTACATTAAGTTTGAACTAAATGATCTCCGCCGCCGACCTCGATTTCTTCGACATTATCGCCCGGTCCCCATCTCTGGCCGCTGCGGCACGCGAGATGGGCGTGTCGCCCTCGGCGGTGACCCAGCGGCTGCAGGATCTGGAGAAGCGCGTCGGCGTGCGTCTGCTGGAGCGCAGCGCGCGGCGCATCACGCTGTCCGACGAGGGCGAGTTGCTGGCCACTCGCGGGCGCTCGATCAGCGATGATCTGGCCGAGTTAGGCGAGACGCTGGCCGCGCGGCGCGGCGTCGTGGCCGGTCATCTGCGCGTGGTCGCCCCGTTGGGTTTCGGCCGTCGTTACGTCGCTCCGGTGGCCGCGCAGTTTCTGGTCGAACACCCCGAGGTGACGATCGATCTCACGCTCTCCGATCGACTGGGTCGCGTCCCCGAAGCGTCGTGGGATGTCGCCGTACACATCGGCGAAGTGCGCGAGTCGTCGCTGGTCGCTCAACTGCTGGCGCCGAACGAGCGCGTGCTGTGTGCGAGTCCCGCGTATCTCGCGCGGCACGGCGCGCCGACGCAGCCCACGGCACTGCTCATGCACCGGTGCATCGCGCTGCGCGAGAACGATGAGGACGTCACGATGTGGCGCTTCGTCGATCCGCAGCAGGACGTCACGCAGGTACGTATCGAGCCGGTGCTGGCCAGCAACGATGGTGACGTCGTGCGCGATTGGGCACTGCACGGACACGGGATCATCGTGAGATCGGAGTGGTCGGTCGCCTCCGATCTCGCGCGCGGCGCGCTGGTGCGCCTGCTCGAGGGCCATCGCCTGCCGAACGCCGATGTGATCGCGTTCGTGGGCGCACGCAAAGGCCGTTCGGCCCGCACGAACGCCTTTCTCAAGACCCTGCGCGAGTCGCTGTCTCCCGTGCCGTGGCGCGCCGCTACAACACCGGCGCCGCCCAGAGAGCGACGCCGGTTCGGCAACGCATGAACTCGTACGCCTAAAACGTCGTGCTGAGCGAGAAGAAGATCTGACGAGGGGCGCCGGTGAGGAACGTCGTGTTGTCGCCGCTGGCGGTGAAGCCACCGCTGCCCATCGTCCCGATATACCGCTCGTCGAGCAGGTTGTTCATGTTGAGCTGCAGCTCGAGCGACTTGAGTGCGCCGATGCGGCCCAGGCGATAGCGGGCCGAGAGGTCGGACATGAAGTAGCCCGGCACCTTGCCCTGTCCATCGCCCGCAGTGTTCAGGTCGTTGGTGTACGTGAAGTAGCGCTCACCCACATAACGGCCGCCCAGCGTGACGTTCAGCTTGGCGCGCGTGTACGACACAGATGCTGTCGCCATCTGCTTCGGCGCGTCCTGCACATACTTGTCCTTGGTGTTCACGCGAGACGTCGGATCCGCCTGATTGGCCAGATAGTCGTCGCCGAACTTCGAGCTGTTGATCGAGGCGGAGCCGAAGGCGCGGAGGCCGTTGCCCAAGTCCGCGTTGACGACGCCCTCGAGCCCCATCGTGTTCACGGAGCCCACGTTACCGAAGCCCGTGGCGCAGGTGACGGTCTGCGGACAGAGCGCGATGCCCAGCAGTCGATTGCGGTAGTCGATCGCATAGCCCGTTACACCGGCTTCCAGCTTCCCACGACGTGTTCGCGCGCCGAGTTCGAGCGTCGTCGCGCGCTCGGCCTTGGCCGTGGACTTGAAGAACTCAAACGTGGCTGGCGCCGCGTTGTACACCCCACCGGCCGGGCTGAGCGGGAACTGGTTCACATTCTCCGACCAGTTGGCGAAGACCTCATTGTTCTCGTTCACCTTGAACACCGCGCCGACCTGCGGCAGGATCGTCGCGTCGGTCTTCACGTTCAACGATGGGCGCGTGGCGTCGGCAAAGATCGGCGCCACGATGCCATCGGTCGGCGTATTGCCGTTGTTCGTGAAATCGGCGTTCACTGTGAGCAACTTCGCGCCGTACGACAGGGTAAGACGCTCGTTCAGCAAGCGGTTCGTGTTCTGCACGTGAAACTGCGTCGTGGTCACGTCTGCCGTACGATCGTAGTCGAGTCGGAGCACCTTCGTGAAGTCCACTTCCGGACCGAGCTGGTAGTTCTTCATGCGCCAGCGCGGACGACGATTGCTCGACTCGTTCTGCTCGTACCACCCGCCGACTTCGAACTGGTTGGACACCCCGCCCACAGTGAACGCCGCCGTCCCCTTGGCCATGATACCGCCGCGGTTCGCCTTGTACTGTGTCTGGCGAAACATGATCGGGTCGGGGCTATAGGCCGCGCCGTAGCTGGGCGCATGCCAGTCGCCGCCGCCGCGGTTGAGGTGCAGGTACGGCTGCACTTCGATACGCGTCGAGGCGGTTGGCTTGAACTCACCCTTCAGATACGCGAGATGATCGAGTCGCGCGCCCTGGGCCGAGCTGTAGTACGATGCATCGGTCAGTGGCGTGTACGTGGGCAACGAGGCTTCGGCGAACTGCTTCGCCGTGGCCCAGTTGGTGTGGTAGTCGAACATCGGACCAAAGCCGAAGTTGCTCGATCCCGGCGCCGTGGCGTTGAACACGCCCAGCGACAGATCCATGTAATCGGCTTCTTTTCGATTCGCGTAGTTGTAGAACGCCGTGAACTTGCTCGAGCCGATGAAGAGGTTGCTCTTCAGGTTGATCTGCTCGTGCCAGTTCTCGCCGGCACCACCGAGAAAGCCGTTCTGACCGAAGAGCAGATCCTGCTCGCCGGGGAAGTTCGACAGGCGCTCGCCACCGCCCTTCCACTTGTCGGAGTCGAAGCGCGACACCGACATGAACGCCGACACGCCGTTCGTGCCGCCGAAAGTCTTCAGTCCCATGTCGTAGCGCAGCAGCGTGCGACGGGCGCTATTCTGTCCGCCCATCTGCTGCAGCAGAAACTGCTGGCGTCCAGCCGGTTCGGCCGTCGCATACTGCACCACGCCACCAAGATTGTTCGCGGACGCCGTGCCGAGCGCGCCACTGCCCTGCGCCACGGCGGTCGACTCCAGATTCGACGCATCGACGGCGCGGCCGACACCAAGTCCGTTCCAGTTGCCGTACGACATATCGCCAAGGGGAATACCATCCATCGTCTGTCCGATCTGCGCACTCTGGAATCCGCGCATCGTGATGCGATTGGACCACTCGTACATGCCGAATCCATCAACCGACTGCATGTTGACGCCGGGAATCCGTTCGACCGCCTTCAGCGCGCTGGTGCCTGGTGCGGTCGATCTGAGCACCGAACTATCGACGCCCGACGCGGCGCGTGCGTTGCCGCGACCGGTGACCCCGGTAACGGTGACTTGGCCGAGTGCTTGCGCGGAATCGCGCTTGGTGGTGGCCTGCGCGGGGAGCAGCGAGGCGGAGAGCAGCAGCGACGACGAGGCTGCGGCGAGGAGCGTGAAATACGCGGGACGATGGTCGTGGCGCATGAGACGGGCGAAAGAGGGAAGGGCGATCCATTGCATCGCCGGCAGAATTCACTCCTCGTGTATCGAACCGAATCACAGATCGGTATGCGCCACGTCTCGGCCGCGTCACGGCAATGTGACGACTGCGAGATCGGTCGGGCTCAGACGGCGCGAAACTGGGTTGAAAAGTTCTCGGCTGACATGTCTTCAATGACCGCATCGCCCTCGGCGCCCTGCTCGACGGCCCATTCGCGAAATCCGTGCGGCGCCCGCTGTATGTCCTGCAGGCGAGCGTAATTCACGGCGGCGATCTCTCGCCAGCCGACGAGATCGGCGAGGTCGGCGCGCAGTAGCGACGCCGCGGAAAAGCGCGCACCCGCTACTCGCGCGCCCTGCAGCATGGTTCCCTCGAGCTGAGCGGCGCTCAAGTTGGCCCCTTCGAGATTGACATGCTTCATGTTGGCGCCGGAGAGAAGCGCTCCCTGCAGGTTGGCGTCTTTGAAGCTGGCGTGCGCAAGGTCCGCACCGCGCAGATCAACGCCCACCAACCAAGCTCCATCCACGTTGACGCCGGCCAGTGATTGGGTATTGCGCGCGAGGTTGGTCAGCGCGTCAATGCGTCCGCCGCTCCCACCCTTGCCTTGCGCGCTGTTCACTACCAACCAAGCCTGATAATTGGAGTCGAGCAGTTCCTGCGATTCTCGCACTTTGTCGGCGGCCAATCGCTCCCGGCGATTGGCCCAGAATTGATATGCGCCAAAGACGAAGACAATGATCTGCCAGAACTTGACGAAGTCCGCGAGGAAGTCGATGACGGTGAGCGAGTTCGGCGCCACCGCAGTGCTCTGAAGGAGTACATACATCAGTGCAGTTTGCAGATGGGGCTACGCGCCGGACAGCTGATTCGTGCCTCGTGACCTACCCGTGACAGACGGTGCGGGGGCTGACTGATCGATTCCGGGTGACGACGAGCGCCGTTTTACGTCGCCGCCACCGCGCACGCCACCGCGTAGGTGACTTCCGCGTTGGTCACATCGCCGTGATCCTTGATGCGGCCGCCGCTACCATCGAGGTTGTTCACCACGCGCGGCGCATAGACATAGGGCGTACCCACACTGCCCAACGGTTGGGTCGTCGCCTCGTCGGTGCGTTGTGTGCCATTGCGACCGATGCCGCCGTACTGGTCATCCTTGTCGCCGACGGCTTTGGCGTTGTCGCCGCCCAGGCGCGACGAGATGGCGTACGCTTTGCCCACCACCGTGTCCTGATACGAGAACGTGGAGATGAACGGCCCCTTCACGATCTGCTGTTCGATGACATCGCGGAAGAATCCGCGATCGCCGTGTCCGTTGTCGTGACTCAGTCCGTAGTGCGAGAACGCCGCCTCCAACAGTGAGAGCGAGTCGGGTTGCACGGCGGGATCGTCGCACAACGCCTTCGCGCATGCCGCCATGCACCGACCGCCCAGACTGTGGCCGATCAAGTGGATGCGCAGTGACGGGTGACGCGCCTTGAGATCGCGCACGGCCGCCGCCACGCCGTTCGCCCCCACGGTGCCCGAGCGGTTCTTCATCATGTACCACGTGGTGAGGTTGAGCACCTGTCCCACGCGACCGGCGATCGACTTGAGCGCGCCGCCGATGAACAGCGGAGCGCCGGCTCCGCCGGACGTGCCACCGTCTACGGCCATCACGCCGCCGTCGCCATCACGGCGCACCGTGGGGAGAATGATCGGCGACTTGAGCTTGGCGAATAGTTCAGAACCGCGCTGGGCCGCCACCTGGTCGAACCCCTCGGTAGGATCGGCGTCAGCGCTGTCGGCCAGCGACAACAGCAGCGACACGAACTGATCCTGTTTCGCCGTGCTGTCTTCCAGATGATCGAGCAACGCCAAGGCGCGGTCCACCGTGCCACGCTGCGCATCGTTCACGTCGTCGCGCAACTCCATGAGTTCACCCCGCGCGTCGTCGAGTGCCACGGCCTCGCGTTCTTCGAGCTGCTGCGCTTCGCCGTCGTCCTTGCCGGGGCCTTCGGAGAAGGCTTTTGACGGCCAGAAGATGCCGGCGGCCGCGTAGCGGCGCGACGCCAGCGCGGGGGCGAGCTCGCTCCGCGTGATGTGCGCGCTGAAGTTCTGCAGGAACTGCTCGTACAACCGGCGCGCTTCCACGGCGTTGTTGCGAAAGCCATGCGCAATCACGAGCAGATCGGTGGTGCCCGCCGATTGCAGGTGCGCATGCAGCGTGTCCAGCGCCGCCGACCGGAGCACGCCGTGCTGGTCGTACTCGAGCGCGATGAACGGAAAGCCGCCCAGTGTTTCCATGGTGAATCTCCGTGAAGGATTAGACGGCCTGCAGCGTCTTCATCAGATCGAGCAGTCCGTGGCCCTGAAAGGCCGGCTCTCGACCAAGATCGATGGCATTCATCAGGAACAGTGATTTCACGCGCTCCGGCTGACCGATGAACTCCGTGCGCACCGACAGGAACGCGGCCGCGGCGCCCGACACGTGTGGCGCTGCCATGCTGGTGCCGGTCTGCTCGCAGTACAGCACCATGCCGCGTTCCAGCGCGCGTTCGGCCGACTCGGATGGCTCCGACAGCGTGGTGCCTTCCGGCGCGTGCGCCGTCATCCCCGGCGCGGTGGTCACCGCACCGGCCTCAGCATCGGACACCGACACGGGTGTGCTCGTATCGCGACCGAATCGTTCGCGCTCGCGGCCGGCGGCGCAGGAGCGGATGCGTTCACCAGGGGCAAGCAGATCCGGCTTGCGTCGGCCGTCGCCGGTGGGACCACGCGAGGAGAAGTACGACACGCCGTACGTATGCGGCATGTCGCGGTGCGTCGACCCCACCGTGATCGCCAGCTCGGCGTTGCCCGGATCGGTGATGCTGAGATTACGGTAGCTACTTTCTTCCACACCAGCGCCCGTGATGTACGACGAGTACCCGCTGTTTCCCGCCGAGACGACCACGCACACCCCCGACTTCACGAGTCGGTTTACTTCGGAGCAAATGGGGCTCTGTCCGCAGGCAAACCAGCGTGGGTCGAAATCATACCCGATGCTCATGTTCACGCCGTGTACGAGCAGTCGTCGGCCGTACTGATTCCAGCGCTGAATGTCCTCGAGCGCGCTCAGCACCCAACTGACCTTGCCCTGTCCGCGCGTCTGCCTGTGGTCGTCGGTACGCGTGACGTCGGCGATCACCTTCAAGCTCACCAACTTGGCCAGCGGCGCGACCCCGCTGATCGACGTGAGGGCCTCCCGCGCCACGATCGGTTTCTCATCGTCGCGATCGCCGCCGCTCACGTCACGCACTTCGGTGCCGACGACGAGCAGTCCCTCCTTCTCTTCCGTATTCCAGTGTCCGGCGATGATGCCGCTCACATGCGACCCGTGCCCCAGTCGATCGACCAACGCCGACGGCGCACCGCCGCGCACCGGCACCGACGGATCGACCGCGGCTGCGAACACGTCGCCATCGGGTGTGTAGTCGCGATTCTCGACCGGCCCGCGGATCGCCAGCGTGTCGATCTTGCCGTGCACACTCTGCTTTTCGGCGAAGTGCACGTGACTGCCGTCAATACCAGAATCGAGCACCGCCCACACGATGCCCTGACCAAGGGCGTGGAAGGAGCGCTGCGCGGCGTCGGCCTTCACGGTTGTGAGTGATCGGGTGAGCGTGACAGCGATATCGCTGTCTTCCCAGATTCGATACACCACCGCGTCGTTCCGGCGATTCGCCGCGTTGAGCTCCTGCGATGCCGACGCGAGGCGGCGGATGCGATCGGCCGACAGCCGTGCGAACACGTAGTTCGACACCGAGCTGAACCGGACCTTCCACAGCTTCGCCTGCTTTTCGACCACGGCGAGTGCGCCCTCGAGCCCGTCGCCGTAGAACTCGTTGAGCTCGATGATGACGTCGAACTGCTCGCGGGAGCGGCCTTGAATCCTGGACAGCAGCGGTTCGGTCACGATCGACCGCATCATGTCCTTTCGCATCGCCATTCGCGCGCGCTCGTACGCGTCGTCAGTCATCCTGCATCCTCAATCGCGCAAGGTGAACCACGTTCGCGCCGTCATTCGCGAACACTCGCGACCAATACGAACGTCCGTCACCATGAACTGTCAAGAGTAAAGCATGCGACGCGCATCTCGCAACGTATGACGCGCGCCGCATTTGGCGGTGACTACTTTGCCCAGTTCAGCTTGATGGCCGTGCTGCTGTTGAACGGCACGACGCCACCGCCCGCCGCGGCGAGCTTTACCGTGGCGGTACCGTTCGTGAATGCGCCACTCGCGGGCACGGTGAACGCGCTCCACAATCCGGTACCACCTGCGCAGGTGGCCTGCACCGGTGTGCTCGCCCTGAGCACGAAGGTGACTTTGCCGCTCTTCTGCGTCTGCTCGACGGTCGCCGTGAACGACACCGGGCCGTCCACACTGCAGGTGACCTTGCCGTTGATCAGCACGACACCGGTCTTGCTGTTGATCGTGCCGCTGGCGGAGGTGGTGGGCGTCACGGCCAGCTGGATCGGCTCTTCGATGGAGCCGAGATCGCACGCACCACCCACCGGACGCGCGGCCCCACGCTGATCCACGCTCACGAGGCACGACGGTGCGGCATTGATCGCGGGGCTGCCGGCCAGCAGATGGTGCACGGCGGTAAGGCCGTCGACGGCGAGTGGCGCGAGTCTGGCGTCGGCGATGATTGCGGGCGCGCCGTTCAGCGAACAGCTGCTGTCAGAGAATGCGTTCGCGCCCTCGAGCATGATCGACGCGCCCAGTCCGCAGTTCGCGATCGGCGAGCTGAAGATCGAGTTACGCGCGATGATCGTCGCATCGAGCTGCACGCTGCTGCCCGAGCTATTCCCGACCACGGTGCTGTGCTCCAGGGTCACGCCATCGGCCGCGTAGAGATTGCTCCCAGTCGGCGCGCTGTTACCGGACAGCGTCGAGTTGCGGATGACAACCTGATCGGCCGCATACACACCGCCGCCGATTCCCGCACTGTTGTCGCTGATGGTGCTGCCCGTCACGGTCACTTCGCCGAGCGCGCGAATTCCGCCGCCGCTCATCGCCGAGCTGTTGCCACTGATCGTCGAGTTCGTGATCGTCGCGTTCGAGCCATACTCGACCGCAATGCCGCCGGCCGCCGACGATGACGTGTTGTTTCGGACGACCGTGCGCAGGACACTCAGCGAACCGGCCATGACAGCGACGCCGCCGCCGAACTCGCCTTCGTTTCCTGCGACAATACAGTCTTCAAGCTGGACCGTGCCGCGGAGGATCGTGATGCCACTGGCCTTGCCGCCCGTGATGGTGACGCGCTTCATCGTGAGGACTTCCGGGCCATACTTTCCGTACATCAGCACGACCATCGTATTCGCGGTCGCTCTGAGCGTAATGCCGCCAGTTGGCCCCTCGATCACAGTGCTCGCGTCAACGCGCAAGCCGTCTGTGATATCGATCGTCGCGCCGCTGAGTGACGGATCGAAGGTGATCGCGTCGCCGCTCAGGGCGGTCGCGATCGCCTCACGCAGCGACCCCGCTCCGTCGTTGTTGGCATTCGTGACCACGATGGTCGTGCCCGCCAGCGTGCGGCGCGCCGCAAGCTCGGGTTGCGTCGCGACACTGGGATCGCCGCACGCCGCGAGCGTGGCGAGGATGGCGCCGATCACGGCGCGGCAGAGGAACTTCGACGGTACGCGCATATGCTGGGTTTCCGGTCCGAGTGATGGAGGCGAAGCGCGCCCTGCCTGCGGGTGCGGACGAACGCAGCTCACCGATACAATGAGGCGGCGGTCCGGTGCGAATCGGCTCATGGTTCTTCGGGCAGCGCACCCGCGAGGACCCGCGGCGGTGATGCCCTACTCAGAGATCGGAAAGCGTCGACGGGACCCGACACCGTCGCGGCACGCATTTTCATTTTCGGCACATTACAGCAGATCGACCGCTCGTCCCGGCGCGGTCACCCCATGACGTCCGGGTTCGCGCCGGGGTCGGGCTCCCTCAGTACCGCAGGAAGTACCGCTGGATCTCGAGGGGGTCTTTCGTCCGCGTCAGCGCCACCATCAACAGAATGCGCGCCTTTGCCGGCGTGAGGTGCTGCGCGGTGACCATTGCCGGTGCTGGCGGCACCCGTACGGAGTCGGGGCGCGCGGCGGCGCTGTCGCCCGGCACTGCCGGGCGCGCCTCCACACGCGCCTCGGGCCGAGACGCATCGGGATCGCGTGCGGCACTCATGTTGTCGCCGTAGGCGAATACCGTGGCCACGACCACGCCCGCCCGGCGCAACGCCGTGAACACCTCCGATTCCGCGCGGGTCATGCCGTTCGTGGCCACCGCCACACCGGCTGGTTGTCCATCGAAGCGCGGACCGGTGCCGCCGGGATACGAGTACGCGAGCTCCACCCGCGGCAGTGAATCCACCTTCCGCATGTCAAACTCGCTGTCCTCGCCGTGACGACGCGTGGGCGCGAACAGGAAGTCCGGTCCGTTGCCGCCCACCACGCCCAGCATTCCCATCTCGCCACCGCTGAATCCCCCCGTGCGCTGATAGATCTTGCGCACTTCGCGGGCCGAGATGATGCGGTCGTCCATGACGACCATCACGCCTTTGCCCTTGGCCTGCGGCGCGACGGCCACCCGCACCGCGGCGAGCAGATTGATCGGCCCGTCGGGGCTGATGCCGGTGGCCGGTCGCTGCGCACCAACCACGATCACCGGCTTGTCGGACCGCACCGTGAGATAGAGAAAGAACGCCGTCTCCTCGAGTCGATCGGTGCCGTGCGTGACGACCACGCCGGCCAGATCATCGCGATCCTTCAGCACCTTCTCCACCCGCTTCGACAGCGCCAGCCACTGCGCCGGCGTGATCGACGTACTGGGCACATTCGAGAACTGCTCGGTCTCGATCTGCGCGAAGCGCGTGAGCTCCGGCACTGACGCGATGATCTGTTCGGCAGTGAGCGTACCGGCGCGGTAGCTGCCCAGCGAGCCCGGGGCGTCCTGCACGCCGGCGATGGTGCCGCCGGTGGCGATCAGCAGCACCTTGGGAAGGCGCGTGTTCGGCTTCGGGGTGTCCGACGTCTGTGCCTGCAGCGCGACCGCCGTCGCGAGCAGCAGGGCAAGGCATCGCATGGGCGCGCGGAAGCGGGTCAGTGGCATGGCCAACATCATAGAGGAATGCGGGTGTAGGTGGCGAAGGTGACGCCGGTGGTTTTTCCGTCCGCATCTTGGCGCATGTAGATCACGGCGATGGTCTGATAGTCGGGCGAGAGGACATTGGTCAGTCGCTGCGTCACGCGACCGTTGTTCGTGTTCACGATTTCGTTCACCAGCGAACTGATAGGCCGGACCGCCGCATGCGTCTGACTGGCGTTGCCGGTCACGGGCATGGCGCGGCCGTCGAAGTCGGTGGCGTACGACCACCGCGTGGTGTCGCCGCGCGCGTTCACCGCCTGGATGGTGACCTTCATGCCGCTGGGTCCCAACGCCTCGTACGTCATGATGTTGCTGGCGGGGGCTGGCGCGTCGGACTTGAGGAGCCACCGTCCAAAGCGTGGGTTGGACGTCTGGGCGCACGCGTCCCGTGCGCCGACGAAGAGCAGGGCGGTGAGCAGGAGCTGTTTCCACGGCAGAGGCATCGGCGCGCTCACGAGAAGGGGTGCGGCCATTCTGCACCCGGTCGGTGTATTTTGCGAGTCTGTTCCGCATCCCTGACCGTTCAGCCAGAGCTCTCCGTGGCCAATATCCTGCAGCGACTTCCTGTCGGCGAAAAAGTCGGCATCGCCTTTTCCGGTGGTCTCGACACCAGCGCCGCCCTGCATTGGATGCGCGAGAAGGGCGCCGTGCCGTACGCCTACACGGCGAACCTGGGACAGCCCGACGAAACGGACTACGACGAGATCCCGCGCAAGGCGATGGCGTACGGCGCCGAGAAGGCCCGGCTCATCGAGTGCCGCGCGAATCTGGTGGCCGAAGGACTGGCGGCGCTGCAGTGCGGCGCCTTTCACATCACCACCGCCGGCGCCACGTACTTCAACACCACGCCGCTGGGTCGCGCGGTCACGGGCACGATGCTCGTGGCGGCCATGCGTGAAGACGACGTCAACATCTGGGGCGACGGCAGCACGTTCAAGGGCAACGACATCGAGCGGTTCTATCGCTACGGCTTGCTCACGAACCCGTCACTCAAGGTGTACAAGCCCTGGCTCGATCAGCAGTTCATCGACGAACTCGGCGGCCGCACGGAGATGTCGGAGTATCTCATCAAGAGCGGCTTCGACTACAAGATGAGCACCGAGAAGGCGTACTCCACCGACTCGAACATTCTGGGCGCCACGCACGAAGCAAAGGATCTCGAGTTCCTGAACAAGGGCATGCACATCGTGCAGCCGATCATGGGCGTGGCGCACTGGCGCGACGACGTGGAGGTGCAGCGCGAGACGGTCACGATCAAGTTCGTGGAAGGCTATCCGGTCGCGATCAACGGACAGGAATTCGGCAGCGCACTCGAACTGTTCATGGAAGCGAACGTGATCGGCGGTCGTCATGGACTCGGCATGTCCGACCAGATCGAAAACCGCATCATCGAAGCGAAGAGCCGCGGCATCTACGAAGCGCCGGGTCTCGCGCTGCTGTACATCGCCTACGAGCGCCTGGTCACGGGCATTCACAACGAAGACACGATCGAGCAGTACCGCATGAACGGCAAGAAGCTCGGCCGCTTGCTGTATCAGGGCCGCTGGCTCGACCCGCAGTCGCTGATGCTGCGCGAGTCGGCGCAGCGCTGGGTGGCGAAAGCGGTCACGGGCGACGTGACGATCGAACTACGTCGCGGCAATGACTATTCGATCATGGACACGAACAGCCCGAATCTCACGTACAAGCCCGAGCGCCTCACGATGGAGCGCGGCGAAGCCTTCTTCACGCCGCTCGATCGCATCGGTCAGCTCACGATGCGCAATCTCGACATCATGGACACGCGCGAAAAGCTCGTCGTGTACACCGGCGTCGGCCTGCTGCAGTCCAGCGGCGCGACGGGCGTCCCGCAGCTGCCCAGCGGCGAAAAGTAGCTCATCGTGACGCCGCGCTGACGGCGTTGTGGCAGAGTGAACGGGCCGATCACCACCGGGTGATCGGCCCGTTTTCATTTCGCCTACGAGCCATGATCGAACTGCTGCACGGCGACATCACCCACGAAATCATCGGCGCGTTCTATGACACGTACAACGCGCTCGGCTGGGGCTATCCGGAAAGCATCTATGCGAATGCAGTGCCGATCTACCTGGCGAAGCGTCGGATGCATTTCGCGCGCGAGGTGGCATTCCCCGTCATCCTCGAGGGCGTCGCACTCGGTGAGTTTCGGGCCGATCTCGTCGTGGCAGGAACAGTGATTGTCGAGCTGAAAGCCTGCGAACTGATCGTCGCCGCGCACGAAGCGCAGTTGATCAGCTATCTCAAAGCGTCGAACTGCAACATCGGGCTGCTGCTGAACTTCGGCCCGAAGGCCGAGCTGCGCCGCATCATCTGGACCGATGATTTCCGTGTGCTGAAGGATCGCTAATAGCGGGAACACGGAGTGAACGGATTGCACCGATCACACAGATAAACGAACGGCGATGAACCGCGCGCTTTTCATCAAGCGGTTGCTTATCTGTGTGATCGGTGCGATCCGTCGACTCCGTGTTCCCGCTGTTGCTGTTGCCGTTGCTGTTCGCAACAAGCGGTCAATCGTTCTCGCTCATATACGAGAACACCGCCCCCTGCGCATCCTGGGCCACGATGATCTTGCCGTACGGACTCGGGATCGGCCCGTTTACGATCTTGCCGCCGTGTCTCACGAGCGCGGCATTGGCGGCGGAGAGCGAGTCGACGGCGAAGTACGGCATCCAGTAGGGCGGGATGCCTTCCCAGGCGGCGTCCATTTGCATCACGCCGGCGACGGCGGGTTCGCCGTCGTGGAGGATGTAGTACTCGACGGCGTCGCCGGGGAGGCGTTGCGACGTGAGGTTGAACACCGCCGTGTAGAACGCCGCGTTGGCCGCGGCATTGCGGCACGCGACTTCCGTCCACGCCATCGCGCCGTGCTCGCCTTCAATGCCCGCGCCCGTGAAGGAGCCGTGCTCCCAGAGGCCGAACACCGCGCCACCGGGATCGATCGCGATCGCCATGCGCCCCAGGTCGGGCGGGATCGCCATGGGCGGCACCATCACCGTGCCGCCGGCGGCCGTGATGCGGGCGAGCGTCGCGTCGGCGTCGGTGACGCCGAAGTACACCGTCCAGGCGACCGGGGCGGTCTCCTGTCCCGGCATCTTCGGCGCGATCGCCGCCGCCGGGATCCCTTTGGCAAAAGCCATGGTGTAAAAGCCCAGCTCGGCCGGTGAGTCGCCGAACGTCCAGCCGAACAGCTCGGCGTACAGCGCCTTGGCGGAGGCGAGGTCGGTCGTCGACAAATCGAACCAGACCGGCCGATTGATGAGGCGCTCCGTTAGGACGGGCATCAAAATCTCCAGCGAATGTGACACAACCGGGTCTCGGAATACGCCCTACCCTATCGCCAATCGATTCCCTGCGCAAACATTCACATATGCCGACTCGCCGCCATTCGCGGTCGGTCCCACCGAATCACATCAGGAGTATTCCGATGAAGCGTACGATGCAGGTCGCGCTCGCGACCGCCGCCCTCGCCCTCGTGCCACAGCTCGTGCAGGCGCAGGAGATGGAGAAGTCCACCGCCGTGAAGGGTGGCATCCAGATGAAAGGCTGGATGGGCAAAGTAGACGGCAAAGAAGCGAAGGCTGGACTGACCGTCGACAGCGCCAAGTTCGTGGCGATGGGCCCGGGAATGCACGCCACGACCGGCCCGGCGATCACGTACTGGAACCCCGAGATGAAGGGGAAGGGCGATTACGTCGTGAAGGCCACGTTCTCCGAGCGCGAGTATATGGGCCTCAACAACCATCCGCACCCGTACGGCATCGTCATGGGCGGGAACGACATGGGGACGGACAACGAGAGCTACCTGTACTGCGCCGCCTACGGCAACGGCAACTTCATTGTGCGCGGCATGGGCCCGGCACCGTTCCAGATGAACGGTCGTGGCGGCACCAGCGAGGCCGTGCACAAGGCCGAAGCGAAGGGCAAGCCGGTGACGCAGGAAATCGCCATGCAGGTGAAGGGCGACAAGGTCTCGTGCATCATCAACGGCACCGAAGTGGCCAGCTACAGCAAGACCGAGCTGGTGGCCGCCGGCAAGCTCAAGAGCACGGATGGCGTGGTCGGTTTCCGCATGGGTCACAACACCGATGCGCACATCGCCGGCTTCTCGATCGGCAAGCCGTGAGTGCGTGTGAGTAATACCGACACGGCGGCGCGCCAGCTGGATCGGCTGCGCGTCGCCGTCGTCGGGGCGGGTGCCATCGGCGGCGTGCTCGGTGCCCGTCTGCAGCAGGCTGGCCACGATGTGGTCTTCATCGCGCGCGGCGCCACGCTGGCGGCGCTGCAGGCACGCGGCCTTGTGCTTGAAAGCATCGACGGCGACCTCACGCTGCCCTCGGTGCAGGCGACCCATGATCCCGCCACGGTAGGTGTCGTCGACGTGGTACTCGTGTGCGTGAAGGCCACGCAGATCGCGAACCTTGCGCCCTCGCTCCGGCCACTGGTCGGGCCAGGCACGGCGGTGATTCCCGTCCAGAACGGGGTCGAGGCCAGCCAACTGCTGGCCGCCGAGCTGGGTGAGGCCAACGTGCTCGAGGGGCTGGGTCGGGTGCTGGTCGAGCAGGTGGCCCCCGGGCACATCCGCCACACGGCCGTGACGCCGATCATCGAGTTCGGCCCACGGGCCGGTGCGCCGGTGCATTCGGCGGCCTACGCGCAGATCTCCCGGTTTGCCGAGGCCCTGCGTGGTGCCGGACTGGTCGCGCAGATGCCCGACGACATGGGCGTGGCGCAGTGGGAGAAATTCCTGTTCATCGAGCCCATCGGCGCCGTCGGCGCCGCGGCGCGCGTATCGTTCGGTGTCGTACGATCGGTGCCGGCGTCGCGGGCGTTGCTCGATGCGGCGCTGCACGAAGTGCGAAACGTGGGTCGGGCCGTTGGTGTCACGTGGCCAGCCGACGCGATCGACCGCGTCTGGGCCCGCTACGATAGTCTGCCGGCGGACGGTTCGACGTCGCTGCAACGCGATCTCATGGCCGCCCGCCCGTCGGAATTCGAAGCGCAAACGGGCGCCGTGGTGCGCATCGGACGTGCGCATGGCGTGCCCGCCGGTGCATGACGTGCTGTACGCGGTGCTGCTGCCGACGGCGCAGAGTGCCATGCACTGACGTTCGGTTACGGAACTGAACCATGTCACGCGCGGTGATCGTCTATTAGACGGTCACCGCGCGTTGTTCGCGGGTCACGATCGTCAGCACGTGCATTGCAACGATTCTCAGCGACTTTCACAATCCCGACGTAATTTTCATGGATATCCGGCCCCCTTCCTGCCGGATCATCGAACGAGTTGGCTGGGCGACGTCATCGTACGTCGCAGTCTTCAGGAGTAGCCGGCATGAAGCTTCTGCTCGCGTTGTCTGGAATGATCACGTCGGTGACGATGATGGCATCGTCCTCGCCGTTGTCCGATCCGGTCATCACCACATCCACGACCCCGTCCTCGCGCCCTGCAGGCGCGACGTCGGTGTCCACAACGACTGGCACACGGCCCAACGGCCGCATGCCCGCCACGCATCCGGTGTTGCATCCGATGCGCGCCACCAACACCACGGGGCGCGCGTTCACGCGCGAATCCGCCGGTGCGCGCGGCATCACGATGGGTGCGCTCGACGATGTCGTGCAGCGCTACTGCGCCGGCTGCCACAATCCCACGCAGCGTCGCGGTAATCTCGATCTCAAGAGCTACTCGGTGACGTCGGCCAATGCCGCGTTGCCGACCTCGGAGAAGATGATCCGCAAGCTGCGCGCGCAGATGATGCCGCCGCCGGGATCGAAGCGCCCGACCGGCGACACCCTCGATGCGCTGGTGGAAACGCTCGAACGCGTGGTCGATGGTGCGGCGCCGGTGAATCCCGGCACGCGCACTTTCCAGCGGTTGAATCGCCCCGAGTATGAGCGCGTGATCCGCGACCTGCTCGGGCTCGAAGTGACGTCCGGCGATTGGCTGCCGCTCGACACCAAGAGCGCGAACTTCGACAACATCTCCGACGTGCAATCGCTGTCGCCGACGTTGCTGGAGGGCTACCTCAATGCCGCCGCCGCCGTGAGCCGCATGGCGATCGGTGATCGCAAGGCGCCGGTCGGTCAGGCCACGTACAAGACGTCGCCGTTCGCGTCGCAGCATCCGTGGGATCATGTGGACGGCACGCCGTACGGCACGCGCGGCGGCCTGGTGCTGCTGCACACCTTCCCGGCCGATGGTGAGTACGAGTTCCGTCTCAACGTCGGTGGCGGCGTCGGTCGCCCGGTGGAAGACCTTGACATCTCCATCGACGGCGAGCGCGTGGCGCTGTTGCGCTACGATCGTGGTATTGCGCGCAACGGCGAATCAGCCGACGCGCCGTTGGGCGCCGACTTCATTCGCAGCGAACCGATCAAGGTGAAGGCAGGACAGCGGAAAGTGTCCGTCGCGTTCGCGAAGTCGGCCGAAGGACCGTACGAAGATCTCATCAAGCCACATGAATGGTCGCGCGCTTCGAGCGGCACCGGCGCCGCCGGCACCACCGAGCCGCCGCCGCTCATGGAAGTGTTCGTCGCCGGCCCGTATCGCGTCACCGGCGTGTCCGACTCGCCCAGCCGCAAGCGCATCTTCAGCTGCGCACCAACGGCCGCCGCACAGCAGCGCGCCTGCGCGGAGCAGATCTTCACGCGCCTGGGCACGCGCGCCTATCGTCGCCCGCTCACGGCGAACGACAAGGCGAGCTTGATGAAGTTCTATGAGCAGGGCGCCAAGAACGGCGGTGACAACGCGTTTGAAGAAGGCGTGCGACTCGGGCTGCAGGCGATGCTCGCCAGCCCGTACTTCGTGTTCCGCTTCGAAAAGGAGCCCACCACCACGGCGGCGGGCACCGACTACAGGATTGACGATCTCGAACTCGCCACGCGGTTGTCCTTTTTCTTGTGGAGCACGATTCCCGACGATCGCCTGCTGGCCTCAGCGCGCGCGAAGACGCTGCACACACCGGCCGTGTTTCAGGCGCAGGTGAAGCGCATGTTAGCCGATCCGCGTGCGGATGCATTGGCCACCCGCTTTGCCGCGCAGTGGCTGCGATTGCAGGATCTCGAGAAGGTGCACCCCGACGCGTTCCTCTTTCCCGACTTCGACCTGAAGCTCGCGCAGAGCATGCAGCGCGAAACGGAGTTGTTCTTCGAAGACGTCGTGAGCAACGATCGCAGCGTGCTCACGATGTTCTCGGCCGAGTCGACCTTCGTGAACGAGCGACTGGCGAAGCACTACGGCATTCCCAACGTGACCGGTGAAGGCTTTCGCAAAGTCGCGTACGCCGACGACCAGCGTCGTGGCGTGCTCGGACACGGCAGCGTGCTGGTGCAGACGTCGCTGGGCAACCGCACGTCGCCGGTGCTCCGTGGCAAGTGGGTGATGGAAGTGCTGCTCGGCACGCCGCCGCCGCCGCCGCCGCCCAACGTGCCGGACCTCGAACAGACGCAGGGATCGAAGGAAGGCAAGCAGCTCACGACGCGCGAACGCATGGAACTGCACCGTGCGAATCCGACCTGTCGCTCGTGCCACAACTTCATGGATCCGATCGGCCTCGCGCTCGACAACTTCGACGTGACCGGCAAGCTGCGCTATCGCGAGAACGGCGCGCTGCTCGATACGCGCGGTCAGCTGTACGACGGCACGGCGCTGACCACGCCGATCGATCTCAGCAAAGCGCTGCTGAAGCGGCCGTTGCCGCTGATGCGCAACTTCACCGAGAACCTGATGGCGTACGCGTTGGGCCGTCGCGTTGAAGACTACGATCAGACCACGGTGCGCACGATTACGCGTGACGCCGAGCGCAACAAGTACAAGTTCTCGTCGTTCGTGATGGGTGTGGTGAACAGCAAGGCCTTCCATAGCAAGCGCGCCGAGCCGGTCTCGGCTGATGCGTCTCATAACTGATCCGACTTCCACGGAGATTGACCCATGTCGTTCATGACGCAGAAAGCCCTCCCTCGCCGCACCTTCCTCCGGAACATGAGTGCCGTCATCGCACTCCCGTATCTCGATGCGATGGAACCGGCCGGCCGTTTCCTGGCCAAGGTGGGGGGCGCCGGTGCGCCGCTCACTGGTCACAAGCGCCTCGTGACCATTGAATCGGTGCATGGTGCCGCCGGCTCGAACACCTGGGGCGCCTCGAAGTATCTGTGGGCCCCAAAGGGAGTCGGTCGCGACTTCACGCTGAATCCGGACGGCGCGCTGGCGCCGATGGAAGCGTGGAAGCACAAGATGTCGATCATCAGCAACACCGACGTGCGCATGGCCGAGGCGTTCGACGCGCAGGAGATCGGCGGTGACCACTTCCGCTCCAGCGCGGTGTTCCTCACGCAGTCGCATCCGAAGCAGACGCAGGGCTCCGATCTGTACGTCGGCACGTCGTTCGACCAGATCGTCGCGCGCAAGATCGGACAGGACACGCCGATCCCGTCGATGCAGCTGTGCATCGAGAATCTGGACCAGGCCGGCGGCTGCTACTACAACTACGCCTGCGCCTACACCGACACGATCAGCTGGGCCTCGCCCACGGAACCGCTGCCGATGATCCGCAATCCGCGTGCGGCGTTCGATCTGCTGTTCGGTGCCGGCACGAGCAACGCCGACCGTTCGGCTCGTCGCAAGGACAACGGCAGCATTCTCGACTGGGTCGTCGGTGAGATGTCGTCGCTGAAGCGCGAACTGGGTGCCACCGATCGCCGTCGTGTCGATCAGTATCTCGAGAACGTGCGCGAACTCGAGCGTCGCATTCAGAAGGTCGAAGCGAAGAACGTGAGCGGCGACGAGCGTCTGCTGCCTGAAGCGCCAGCCGGTGTGCCCGATTCGTTCGAAGAGCACATGAAGTTGATGTTCGACATCCAGGTGCTGGCGTTCCAGTCGGACATGACGCGCGTGTTCTCGTTCAAGACCGGTCGTGACGCGTCCAGCCGCACGTTCCCGGAATCAGGCTCGAACAAGGGCTTTCACCCGGCGTCGCACCATGGTGGACGCGAGTCGGCGATTCTCGAGTTCAGTCAGATCAATCGCTATCACATGTCGATGCTGCCGTACTTCCTGCAGCGTTTGCAGGACACCAAGGAAGGTGATGGCACGATGCTCGACAATACCACGATCCTGTACGGCTCGCCGATGGCCGACGCAAACATCCATAACCATCGCCGCTGCCCGCTGCTGCTGATGGGTGGCGACAGCACGTTCGTGCCGGGTGGCACGCACCTGCGCGCGCCGGACGGCACACCGATGGCCGACGTGATGCTCTCGCTGCTGCACAAGTACAACATCGACGTGCCGAGCTTTGGTGACAGTCTGTCGCCGTTCGCGCTCTACGCCTGAGACGAACCATGATCGATCGAAACGGAGTCCTGGTCGGTGTGGCGGGTGCGCTCGTGCTGTTGTCGGGCGCGCTCTCGCCGATGGCGGCACAGGATACGAAATCGGTAGTGCGGGTGGCCGCCGCCAAGTCTGAAACGACGCCAGCCACCCGGGTCGCACCCTCAGTGGCCGACGCGGCGATGCAGGGCGACATCGCGAAGGTGCGCGCGTTGCTCGCGCAGCAGAGCGATGTGAACGTAGCCCAAGGTGATGGCATGACCGCGTTGCATTGGGCCGCCGATCGTGGGGATGCCGCGATGACGGCGCTGCTGCTGCGTTCCGGCGCCAAGCTCACGGGCACGACGAAGAACGGCGGCTACGCACCGCTGCACGTGGCCGCGCGAGCCGGACACGGCGCGATCGTGCAGGCGTTGATGGCTGCCGGCGCCGATGCGAAGTCGCTCACCGCCACGGGTGCGACCGCGATGCACCTCGCGGCTGCGGCCGGTGATGCGGCGTCGGTGAAGGCGTTGTTGGCGAAGAAGGCCGATCCCAATGCGCGCGAATCGGCGTGGGGGCAAACGCCGCTGATGTTCGCGGCGGCGGAGAATCGTGGCGAGGCGGCGCGTGCGCTGCTGGCCGGCGGTGCCGATCCATCGATCCGCACGAAGATGGTGGATCTCACTGAAGAGCTGGCGCGTCAGCAGGCCGCAGCCAAGAAGCGCAATGAAGTGCTCTTCTCGTATCTGCCGCAGAAGACGCGCGATTCGATCATTGATGCTTCGGCCAAGGCGGCTGAGAAGTTGATGGCCGATGCGGCGGCCGCGCGCAATCGTGCGGCGGCAACGGCGGGGATGGCCGTACCGGCGGCGGCGGCGGCGGCTCCGGCTCCAGCGGCTGTCGCGGCGTCGGCGCCCGCGGCCGCAGGAGCGGCAACGCCAGCAGCAGCGACTCCAGCTGTCGCGGCGGCACCCGCGCCCAAAGCTGACCCCGCGTTACGCGGCTACAAGATCGGCGTCGCCGCGCCTCCGACGAATGACCTCACGCCGGCGCAGATCCAGCAGGCGATCGAAGCCGGTCGTGCGCTCTTCTCGTCAGGTCCGGTGGCCAAGACCACCGAGTCGGCCGAGCTGTTCGAAGGCCAGGTGGCTGGCTACGAGGCGACGGTGGGCAGCATGGGTGGTATGACGGCGCTGCATCATGCGGCGCGTCAGGGCAACATCGATGCGGCGCTAGCCATCCTCGATGGCGGTGCGAAGATCGATGAAGTCACCACGAGTGACAGCACCACTGCGCTGCTCATGGCGGCGATCAACGGTCACTTCGATCTGGCGATGGCGCTCGTGAAGCGCGGCGCGAATGTGAAGATCGGCAGCGTCGCTGGCCTCACGCCGCTGTACGCGGCACTCAACACGATGTGGGCGCCGCGCTCGCGCTATCCGCAGCCGCAGGCGGTGCAGACGCAGAAGGTCACGCACATCGAACTGATGGACGCGATGCTGACCGCCGGTGCGGATCCCAACGTGCGTCTCAAGAAGAACCTGTGGTTCTTCGCTTTCAACAACTGCGGCAACGCCAACTGCGGTCTCGAAGCGCTCGACGGAACGACGCCCTTCTGGCGTGCCACGTATGCGGTCGACGTGGAAGCGATGAAGTTGCTCAAGGATCGCGGCGCGATTGATACGTTGCCGTCGGTTCGTCCGGTGGCGGCCAATCGCGCGAACCGTGCCCGAATCGCGGGTGGCGCTGGCGGCGCCGGTGGCCCGGGAGAACTTCCAGCGCAGTTCGTGATGCCGCCCGACATCGACTCGGCATCGAAGGCCGTGCCCCCCGGCATCGGCATTTATCCGGTGCACGCCGCCGCCGGTGTCGGCTATGGCAACGGTTTCGCCGGCAATTCACATCGGCACGCCGCCGATGGCTGGATGCCGGCCATGAAGTACCTCGTGGAAGTGCTCCATGTCGACGTCAATCAACGCGATGTAAACGGATACACGCCGTTGCATCACGCCGCCGCGCGCGGCGACAACGACATGATCAAGTATCTCGTTAGCAAGGGCGCCGACGTGAAAGCCGTGGCTCGCAACGGCATGACCACGGTGGATATGGCCAACGGTCCCGTGCAGCGGTTGCGCCCATTCCCCGAGACGATCCAGTTACTCGAGAAGATGGGCGCCAAGAACAGCCATCGGTGCGTGGCCTGTTGATACGTCGCGCCTGAATCGCTACGGCTTCTTCTCCCCCGCGAGGAGGAGCCCGATGTGATCCTGCGCCTGCTGCAGCGCGCCCTCACCGTCGCCCCAGCCGACACGACCGTCGGCGTTGTTGTCGGAGCCGGCGATCAGCTGATCGCACATTGATACCAGCTGCGACACGAGCGCCGCCGCGGCCGCGGCGGTGGTTGCCCCCTGAATCTGCTTGGCGATCGCGATCGCCTGATCGCCCCGCGCCATCGCGCTCCGCGCGGCCGTCGCGATGTGCACCGCGTGCGTCTTCACGTTCGCCGACGCGGTCGGCTCCTTGGCCGCGAGCTCCACGTGCTGTGCAATGCCGCCAGCCGCGCGCTTCATCCCGAAGCCCTTGCCGGGGCCACTGGCCGCCTGCGTGGGGTCGATCGCATGAATCACATGCCCCGCGTGCGTCTGCATAGACTGCAGGTTGTCCGGCGTGCGGGCGGCAAAGGCGGCATGCTGCGCGGCAATCTTCGCCTCGACCAACGCCATCGGCAGGAAGCCCGACTTGTCGGGCGTGTCCATGAAGCTCGAAACCACATGACCCACGTGCGTACCGACCAGACCGGGCGGCAGTGACGACGCGGCCACGGCACCCGGCGCCAGCGGTGCGGCCGCGACAACACCCGGCAGCGGTGCGCCAGTAACAACCGACAGGATGCTGTCGAACTGCGCGCGCAGTGTCGCGTTGCTGCTGACGAGAAAGCGACGCTTCGAGAAGACGGAGTCGGCCATCCCCTTCTTGGCGAGGGCCTCGGTGATCATCGCGCGCTTCTTCTGCTGCAGCTCGAGCTGCGCCTCCTTCGTCTTGTTCTTCTGCTGGGCCGCCTTGTTGTCGCTTGAATCGTGTATGGCGGACACGACCAGGTGCGCTTCCACCAAAGCCCGCACTTCGGCGAGCGTGAGAGTGGGGGCAGACGCGGGAGCGCTGCCCGTGCTCTGCGCGGCGAGCGGCGTGGCGGCGAAGACGGCAGCCGTGCATGTCAGCGCCAGAACGGCGCGCGGGCGGACAGGGAAGGCCATGGTCCGGGAGGTGGGAGTCGATCGGGGGCACGTCGTTCACGCGCCCTGCGACACTATACGCACTCGACGCGCACTCCGCTCTGGCGAAGTTTCGATTTCGGCGGCATCGTCTCGCATCCAGTCACGTACCACCCCCGAGTACCCCCACCGTTCAACTGTTCCGAGGCACCGCCATGACCCGAGGCATTCTCTCGCGCACTCCACGTCGCGTCGAGCACCGCGCCTTGCTCCGCGTCTCGATCCTGGGCGCCGCGCTGGCCAGCGCCGTGGCATCCGTGGCGCTCAGCAGCACCGCCAGCGCGCAGGGTGGTCCGCCAACCGAGGCTCAGCGTGATCCACGCAACCGAGGCGGCGGTACGTGCACCGCCAATCCGTACAACTGCGTCGATGCCGTGAATCCGCTCCCCGCGCCGAACACGGTGTGGATCGAAGAGATGACCTGGATGGACGTGCGTGACGCGCTGAAGGCGGGGAAGACCACGGCGATTATCGCCACCGGCGGTATGGAGCCGAACGGTCCGTGGTTGGTGACGGGCAAGCACAACTATGTGCTGCACACTAACTGCGAAGCGATCGCCTGGAAGCTCGGCAATGCCCTGTGCGCACCGATCGTCAAATTCGTGCCCGAAGGCAACATCAGTCCGGCCAGCGGTCACATGGCGTCGCCGGGAACGATCAGTATGCGTGAAGAGACGTTCCGCATGCTGCTCACGGATCTCGTGCATAGCCTCAAGGCACACGGCTTCACTCGCATCATTCTGATCGGTGACAGCGGCGGCAACCAGTCGGGACAGCGCTGGGTGGCCGACTCGCTCACGAAGATCTGGCAGGGTGCGCCGATCGTGGCGCACATTCAGGAGTATTACGACTACGCCAGCGTGGCGAAGCACATGGAGCAGTTCGGCGTCAACCAGACGGTGGCCGAAGGACTGCACGATGATGCGGAAATCTCGCTCAACATGTTCATCGACGATCCGAAGTCCATTCGCTACGATGCACGCGCGAAGGCGAAGAAGCTGACGATCAACGGCGTCTCGCTCGCCGACCGCAAGAAGGCGACCGAGTGGGCGAAGCAGATCGTGGAGTTCCGCACCAAGGTCACGATCGATGCCATCGAGAAGGCCACGGCCAACAAGGGAACGTTGCCGGCCCCGCCGCGTCGCACCGGCGGAAACTAGGTGGCGCGCGCGAAGGCCCGGCCTAGGATGCGTGTCGTCGTGATGTGCTTCGGCACGACGACACGCAACACCGGGTGGCGCCGAACAAAACGACATTCATCGCGTCGCTCCGGCCCACCACGACGTGGCCGGCAATACGCTACCAATCGTGATCGCTTCACCGGGACGCGGCGTGACGATCGTGATCTGTTGCGCGGCCCCGGCGCGCGTGAGCCGATCGATCGGTTCGCGCCACGAGTGATAGGCGAGATTGAACAGTCCGCAGTGCACCGGCAACAGCGTGCTCCCACGAAGCGTGCTGTGCGCGGTGATCGCTTGCTCGGGCGTGAGATGCCAGTCGGGCCAGGCATCGCCGTACGCGCCGATTTGTATGAGGGTGACGTGGAAGGGGCCAAGCTTTCCGCCGATCTCTTGGAAGGCCGGCATCATGCCCGTGTCGCCGGTTTGGCGACCGAAACCGAGTATCTTTCACGACATGCCGACTTTCCGCTCCACCCGTGAGCACGCGCTGCTCGTCCTGGCCAGCCTCGTGCTCGCTGCCTGCGCGGGGGACGGCGCGCCGGTTCCCGAGCCGAAAGCCGACGCGCCGATCGTGACGTCGCTGCCGCAGTTGCCCCAGTTACCGACGGAGTTGCGCCCCGTGGTGCCTCCCGACCTTGACCTCGCCTTCGGTACGGATTCCGTCCTGGTCACCATCTCGGTCGAGCCGGGCGCGCGGGTGAATGCCCTGCTGCCCCCCGTCATCGATGCCGGAGACGGTCGCCGCTTCCTGCTGCGCGCACCCACCGTCACCGCAGACAGCGCCTACTTCGTAGAGCGCGCATCCGTCACCATTCCGCGTTCAGCGCTCCCCATTCGCGGCACGCTGCGCACGAGCTTCTGTCGCAGTGACGAACGACTCTGTCGCAGCACCGAGCGCGCTGTGGTGCTCGAGGATCGGTAACGGCGAACAGCAGGAACACGGATCCGGCGCAATCCGTGTTCCGGCTGTTGCAGTTGCCGAACTCGCAGACCTACCTAGCCCGCGCTCGCTCCAACTTGGTCGTCATGCCTTCACGCACCGCGAGAATCACCACGCCACCAGCGCCGAAGCCGACGATCGTGCGGTTCTCCGGAATCTGCACACGGTCGACCACTTCACCCTTGGCGTTGACCACGTCGTACACCGCGCCACCGGGCGTCGGCTTGGTCGCTATGGTTCGTATCCAGATGTTGCCGTCGTCGTCCGCCTTCGCGCTCGTCGCGAAGAACGCCGGCTGGTAGTCGGGTAGTTCGCTCGGCGACACGTAGTTGATCTGCGGTGCCATGATCTGCGGGGCCGCCCCACCACCCGGAGTGCCACCGGGACCGCCGCGTGATTCAAAACGCATCACCATCTGCGGCGCCGCACCACCAGCACCGCCGCCGGTGCCGAGGGCAGCGCCGAACGCCGCCGCCATCGCGTTGCCTTGACCCGGATTGGCCGCCGCCGCGCGATCGCGAATCGCCTTCACGGAATCGATCAGGGCCACCTTTTGCTCATCGGACAGACGCTTCCAGTCGAACGCCATCTTCGGCGACGAGCGATGCGTGCCATCGGGCGACATCCAGTCCACGTGATAATCCTTTCCGCGAATGAGCGCGACGTCTCCAGTCGAGGTCACGACCCAGTCGTCCACCACCGGCAACGGATTCACCTCGATCGAAATGCTGATCTTCCCGTCGTCGCTGCGTGTCATGTTGGTGTTCGTCTTCGGGATCTTGATGAACCCCACCGTGTCCACCGCGCGCGACTGCAGATTCACGCGCACGATCGCCATCGTGTCGGCCACCGACGGCATGGTGGGCGCACCGGTCGGTCCCATCTGCATGCGGAACCCCGGCATGCCGCGATAGACGAGGTAGCCGTTGCTGTAGTACGCGCCGGTGCCGAGTCCGCCAGCCGCCAGCATCATCGCATCCTGCGAGCGCGGCACCGACATCACCCGACCGATCTTGCCGGCAGGGTCGATCACCAGCATCGACAGCGAGGCGGCGTCGACGAAGAGCGTCGAGTCGCCGCGATACGCGATCAGGCTACCCGAGCGCGGGCCGTAGGCGTTGGCCGTGCTGCTCGTGGAGTCGGCCACAATGCTGATGAGCTTGAACGTCGAGTCCACCAGGAGCACGCGTCGGCTCGTGGCATCGTTAATCAGCAGTCGGCCGCCGGGCAACGCACGTACGTTGTTGATCGTGCCGAGCGAATCGGTGGTGGACGCGTGAACGGCACCGAGCGGACGAATCGGCGGACGTGCTTGCGCGCTGGCGGTCGAGGCCACCGCAGCGAACACGGTCGGTAGCGCGAGCATCGGACGCGCGAGCAGCCGCGCGAAGGTGAGAGTCATGACTGGAGTCGTTGTGATGAGAAATGAACTACCGTCGGATTTCGATCGTCTGCGCGCCGCCGCCCATACCACCGGCCATGATCATCGCGCCACCACCGGGAAGCATCATGCCGCCACCGCCGCCCGCTGTCGCCGAACGGATGGACTTGAGATAGCGATCATCGAGCGCACTGGCCACGAATGGCGGCAGCTTGCGACGCTGCGCATCGGTCAGCACACCCTTCACCGCTGGCGCGTACTTCCGCAAAATGTCGATGCTCGCCTCACGCGCCTTCACGTACTGCACGTAGATATCATCGTGATCGTAGCGCTCGGGGAGGTCGGCAAAGCGTTTCGAGATCGGCGCCCAGATCGAGTCGAGGCGTACGGTGTAACGGCGATTCATGGTGGCCAGGCTGTCGGCCTGATCCGACGACAGCTTGAGCGTGTCCTGATCGCGCAGAATCGTGGCCAGCGGGTTCGGCACACCTCCGTTGCCAAACTGCGCCTTGATCATTGCTTCGCCCGCCTTAGTGCCCTTGGTGCGCCGCCCGCGATCGAGTGACTGCGTGAGGACCTGCCGCTCGCGCGTAGGGCCGATGTCATAGCGCAGCTGGGCCGTGATCGTGACCGGCGTGCGGAAGCTGTTGAACTGCGGGTTGGTGGCACCGAAGCGCTGGTTCACTTCATAAGTGTAGCGCTTGCGGCTCGCGTCGAAGCCGCGCACGTACAGCAGCGACTGATCGAGGAATGGTTGCTGTCCCCAGCCGCGCAGATTGTTCTCACCGTGCAGCATCAGATCGGCTGCGCCGAGCGGATTCGACACGTTGAACGACAGGTTGGCGCGCTGCGGCAGGCGCAGCTTGATCGGATTGAACGAGATCGACAGGTTGGCCGAGCTCACCCACGGACCCTGACAGCTGTTGCGCGCCGCCAGATTGCCCAGCTGCGACGACAAGCAGGCTCGTGCCACGCGCGAGCCGTTGTTCATCAGCGCCTGCATACCGGCCGCTGTGGCCGCGTCACTCGAGGCCGGGTTGAACACGAATGCGCGGTCGTTGCCGAAGCCATCACCGTTCACATCGCCGCCGATGGTGGGCGTGAACGGTGTGCCCGAGCGGAACTGACCGAACCAGCCAAGTCGGATGAAGTCGAACGCGTTATAGCTCAGGTTGTACGTGATCTGATGACGCGAATCGAACGACGAACGCGACCAATTCACCGCCAGCGGATCGCCGGCCGTGCTGGTGAATCCGCGGAACTGCTCGCGCACGTTCGAGTAGGTGTAGCTCATGCTCCAGCTGAAGTTCGTGCTGAAGTTGGTCGGTGACAGTCGCACACTGCCTTGCGCGCTGCGTGAGTTCAGATCGCTGCGCTGCTCGGTCACACGTTGAAACTGCGTGGCCACGCGTCCGTCACCTGCCGCGATCGCGCCAGTGAGCGGAACGATGCTGGTCGGCAACACATACACCGGCCGGCCATCCTCGTTGTCGAGTGTGAAGCGCTGCGCGCCGGCGAAGTTGCGATCCACGAAGCTCGACTGCCGCGTGTTCAGCGAGTACGTGGCATCGAAGCTGGCGTTGAAGCGATTCCACAGCACTGGTCCCGACCAGCTCAGGTTCGAGCGCAGGCTGCTCGGCGCCGCGTAGTCCTTGGCAAACAGCGTCACGTTCGGCGCGCCGTTGGAGAACACGGTGCCGGTGCTGCCGTCGGCGCACCGCGTGGGAATGAGTGCCGGATTGCCGTAGGCGTTCCAGTCGGGATTCGGCGTGGCCTGCCCCACGCAGGCGAGCTGCTGGATCGCGCTGGCCAGGCCGGTGTTGTCGATGGCCGATCCCACCAGCGTGGCCTGTGGCGTATTCTGAAATACGCCGATGCCACCGCGAACTACCGCGCGCGGTCCACGGAACGCGCCATCGAAGGCGCCGATCTGCGGACCGGTGCCGTACTGCCACGAGAAGCCCACCCGCGGGCTCACGAACACGCCGTTCGGCACCAGGTCGTTGCGCACACCGAGCAGTCGCTCCACCTCGGTGTTACGCGATGGGGCGTCGAGAAACTGGTTGGCGTCGACTCGCACGCCGTACTGAAACTGCAGGCGATTGGTGCGGCGATACGAATCGCCCAGCGAGATCGCACCCACCATCATGCTGGAGTTGCGCTCGCGCGGCGATAGTGTGCGGGTGAACGAGAGGGGAATGCCGGCCTGCAGATCGGCCAGCGAGTTGTACGAGAATGTGCCCAGTCGATTCACCGTCTGATCCTGTGACGATGCGTCGCGCCGCATCTCGGTGCCAAGCTTCAGGCGGTGCTTGTTGTTGGCACTGAACCACGAGAGCGTGTTCACCGCCGACACGCTGTTCGACGTCTGCGACGTGCCGAGGAATTGATTGCCGCCGAAGGCGAGATTCTGCACGCCGTTGGTGCCGTCGACGAACTTCGAGTTCACCCGCACGCGCCCGCCCGGTAGATCCATATACGGCGAGCCATCGTTCTTCGACACGCTGATGCCGCCCGAGGTCTCGGTGAGAATGCCGATGCCCCGCAGCATGAAGTAGCCGCTGTGACGCCCCTGAATGCCGGCGTTCAGCGAGGTGCGCTCGCCGCTGGTGGTCGGCAATGCCGTGGTCAGCGGCGACGCTGGATTCTGATTGTTCCAGCTGCCGTTGAAGGTCAGGTTGTACGCTGACCCACTGGTGCTCGATGGCGGCGTGAAGTCGATGGCGCCGAACACCGAGCCCTGGTCGGCCAGACGGCTGGACGGCAGTCCGCTGTATCCGATCGGTACGCGGCCATTCTGCAGAATGCCCACCAGTCGCTGTACCGAGTCGGCCGCGACTCCCGACGCCTGCAAGCCGGTGCTCGACGTGTTCAGCAGCGTTTGCAGATCGTTGCTGCGACGACCCAGCTGAAACGACACGTTGTAGAACGCCTTGTCGAAGATGAGCGGTCCCGACACCGAGCCACCCAACGATCCGTTGCTGTACTCCTGCCCATTCGCGCGTGCGGCCGCGTCGGTCCACTGCAACGGCGGCGCATCACCTACGAAGCTCAATCCTCGGCTCGCGAAGTTCGAGCCCGGACGCGTGCGCAGACTGAACTGACCACCGGAGAACCCACCGCGCGACACGTCATACGGCGAGGTGATCAGCGAACTCAACACGCTTGCGTCGCGCGGCAATCCCGCGCCGCCGAACATCATGCCGTTGAGCGTGGTGTTGTTCTGGTCCGCGCCAAGTCCGAGCACCGAGAAACCGTTCGCGCCGCCATCCTGACCGGGCACGAGCTGCACCCCCGGCAGCGTAGCGGCCATCGCGGCGAGGTCGCCCATCTGATCGGGTGGCAGTGCGCTGTTGTTCGAGATCACTCGCTCGGTGCCGCCCACATCCTGCTGCACCTCGTTGCGCGACACCTTCTCGCGCGCCGCCGTGACTTTCACGGCGTCGAGGACGGCACCGACTTTCGAGAGCTTGGCGTCGGCGATGAGAATGTCTTCGTCGGCACCGCGCTTTACCTCGAAGCGCTTTACGCCGTAGCCGAGCGCGGTCACGGTGACCATGTAGTCGCCATCGCCACCGGGGAAGGTGACCGTGAAGCGGCCGGTGCGATCGGTGCGGGCCGTACGATTCACGTTGCCGGAAATCGACGTGACGACGACGGCGACGTTGTCGAGCGGCTCATTTTCGGTGCCGGTGATCCGGCCGCGGATCACATCCACCTGCTGGGCCGCGGCGGGCGCAATCGCGGCCGAGAGGCTCAGGCAGAGCAAAGTGGCAAACTGCAGAAAACGACGAAGCACGTCGGGGAGGGATCGGAGGGAACGGGCAGGGCGGGTCCTCACGCTACGGACCACGTCTCATGTGCGTTTCGACACAGTTCCCGAACTAATCGTTTCCTCTGCGATCTCTGCGCCCTCGGCCACTCTGCGTGATCGGTTCCCAACCGGTCGACAATGAACAGATCACGCGGAGGCGCAGAGAGCGCAGAGACCGCAGAGCAGACCTTCTAGAACTCCCCGATAAACCCAACCTCGGGATGTAGTTCGTAGCCGAATCGTTCTTTCACCGCCGCCTGCGCATGCGCCACCAGCGCCCGCACGTCGGCCGCGGTGGCATGGCCGAGATTGACCAGGATGTTGGCGTGGATGTGCGAGATCTGGGCATCGCCCACGCGGAAACCCTTGAGGCCGCACTGATCGATCAGACGGCCGGCGCCCACCCCTTCGATCTTCCTGAAAATCGAGCCGGCGCTGGGGTGCACCTGCAGCCACGGGTGTCGCGAGCCGCGCCACGACAGGTTCTCCTGCAGGATCTGGTGCAGGCGGGCCGGATCGGCCTTCGTGAGCTGGAACGTCGCGCTCAGCACCACGTCACGCCGATGGTGAAACACGGTGTCGTCATAGCCGAACTTGATGTACTCGGCATCCACGACCCGACGATGGCCTTCCTCGGCGAGGATCTCGCACCGGTCGAAGACTTCGGCGATGAACATCGTCCGTTCGCGCTCGGGAGCCGGCGACAGAAAATGCAGGTTCTGCCAGAGCGCGCCACCCACGGTGCTCGGGATGCCGATGTAGTGCTCGAGTCCCGACCAGCCGGCCCGCACGGTATCGAGCACCAGGTCCTGCATGACAGCGCCGCTTTCGGACCACACCGCTCCGGTCGCCGAAATCGTGTGAGCGGCGGCGGCGTTTCGGATTACCAGCCCGCGGATGCCGCGATCGCCGATCAGGACATTTGCCCCCAGCCCGAGCACGAACCACGGCACGCCCGCCCACCTCGCGGCGGTGATCGCCGTTGCTAGTTCGTCCGCCGTCTGCGCCTCGAAGAGCACGTCGGCGGGACCGCCAATACGAAACGTGGTGTACGGGGCAAGCGGTGCACTGCGCTGCAATCGGCTGCGGTCGAGCGGCGCGGCCACAGCGGCGTCCGCGGCTGCGTCGACCGACGCCGCAACGAGCGCGCTGGCAATCTGGCTGGGAGTCATGCCGAAAGATTCCCCGCAGCAGGTCCGTACGCCATCGTTCGGGTGATACCGCTCCCCCTTCCTCTTCCGACGTCGCATGCCCGCACCCTTCGGCGCCCGGCCGTCCCTCCGGCACCTCGTCACCGCCGCCCTGCTCGCGGTGGCTATCCCAGCGGCCACGCCGCCGCTGCTTGCGGCGCAGTCACGCGCTGAGCTGACCAAGGTGGTGCGCCGCAAGGTGCTCACGAACGGCATGGAAGTGATCGTCGTGGAGAACCACGGCGTGCCCATCGCGACGCTGGAAATCGATGTACGGAACGGGGCGTTCACGCAGAGCCCTGAGTACGCCGGCCTCGCGCACATGTACGAGCACATGTTCTTCAAGGCCAACAAGGACTTGCCCGACGCCGAGGCCTTCAACGATCGCGCCGCCGAGCTGGGTGCGGTGTTCAATGGCACGACGCAGGAAGAGCGCGTGAATTACTTCCTCACGTTGCCGGCCGATTCGGTGGCCGGTGGACTGCGGTTTCTGGCCAGCGCGCTGATCAATCCAAGCTTTCGCGAAGACGAGTTGAAGCGCGAGAAGGAAGTGGTGCTGGGCGAGTACGATCGTAACGAAGCGCAGCCCGGTTTCGCCTTTCAGCAGAAGGCCACGGAGTTGCTGTATCCCGGTCAGTTCAGCCGGAAGAACACCATCGGCGATCGCACCGTGATCGCCAACGTGACGCCGGCGCAGATGCGCGAAATTCAGCGCAAGTACTATGTGCCGAACAACAGCGCGCTGATCGTGACCGGCGATGTGGATCCGGAGAAGGTGTTCGCGTTGGCCGAACAGGTGTTCGGCGCGTGGCCGCGCGGTGAGGATCCCTTCAAGGCTGATCCGATTCCGCCCATTCCCGCGCTCGATGGCAACAAGGCGCACATTAGCGAAGAGCCCATCAACGCCGTGGCCGTGCTCATACAGTGGCAGGGTCCGAGTGTCGGCAAGGATCCGGGCGCGACGTTTGCGGCCGATGTGTTCAGCGACGTGCTGAATACGCCGGGCTCGACGTTCCAGAAGAATCTGGTGGACACCGGACTGTGGCAGGGTGTCGGGGTGAACTACTACACGTTGAATCAGACCGGTCCGATTTCGATCAGCGGACAGACCACACCGGACAAGTACCGCGCCGCGATGGCCGCGTTGGAGCGCGAGATCGCGCGCTTCACCGATCCCACGTACGTGACCACCCGCGAGCTGGAAGCGGTCAAGGCCCAGCGAACCGTGTCGAGCGCGTTCGGCATCGAGAAAGCCTCGGAAATCGCGCACACCATCGGCTTCTGGTGGAGCGTCTCCAACCTCGACTACTTCATCGGCTACACGGATACCATGGCTCAGCAGCGCATCACCGATCTTCTGCGATACACGACCACGTACATCGCGGGAAAGCCGCGTGTCATCAGTGTGCTGCTGTCCAGTGAAGCGCGCCGCTCGATCGGGCTCACGGAAAAGGAACTGCTGACGCCGGTGACGCGTCCGGTGGTGAGACCGTGAAAAAACAGTATGGAGTCGGGGGTATGGGGTACGGGGTACTGCTGGCGGCAGGGGTGATGATGCTGACGGCGGCGCCATTGTCGGGGCAGGGGGCGGTGAAGAAGCCGGCGGTGACGTCGCCGACCGATACGCTCACGTCGAAGTTCGATGTCGCCGGCATTCCGGTCATTCTGCGTCGCGTGAGCGCGAACAACGTCGTCGCGGCCAACCTCTATCTGTTGGGTGGTACGCGGCAGCTCAGGGCGGCGAATCAGGGCATCGAGACGTTGCTGCTGGAAGCGAGTGAACGCGGGACCGCCAAGTATCCGCGCGATCTGCTCCGCACGAAGATGGCGCAGTTGGGCAGTGCGATCGGCGTTGGGGCGAATGCCGATTGGACGACGATCAGTTTGCGCGCCACGACCACTGGACTCGATAGCACGTGGGCCATTCTAGCCGATCGGATCATGGCGCCGCGGCTCGATCCGGCGGAAGTGGAGCTGGTGCGCGAGCAGTTCGTGACCGCGACGCGTCAGCGCAAGGACAGCCCCGATGCGTTGCTCGATTACCTCGCCGATAGCATCGCGTTCTCCGGTCATCCGTACGCGCTCGAGCCCACGGGCACCGAGCAGTCGCTCACGTCAATCACCACCGCCGACCTCAAGGCGTATCACGCGTCGCAGTTCGTGACGTCGCGCATGATGCTGGTCGTGGTGGGTAACGTGTCGCGTACCAAGGTGGAGAAGCTCGTGCGCGAAACGCTGGGACGGATGCCGAAGGGCACGTACGCGTGGGCGCTGCCCGAACCGCCGGCGGAACTGCCCAGTGCCTACGTGGTCGAGAAGCGCACGCTGCCCACCAACTATCTGCAGGGATACTTCCACGGTCCGAAAGCCACCAGCAAGGACTATCCGGCGCTGCGGCTGGCCTGCGCGGTGCTCAGTGGCCGGTTGTTCGCCGAAGTGCGCGGTCGTCGCAATCTCACGTACTCGGTGAATGCGCCGTTCGTGGAGCGCGCGTTCTCGCTGGGCGGGTTGTATGTCACCACCACGCAGCCAGACGAAGTGCTCACCATCATGCAGCAGCAGATTACGTCGCTGCGCGAAGGCACGATTACCACCGACGGACTCGATCGGCTGGTGCAGCAGTTCATCGTGACGTACTTCCTCGATAACGAAACGAACGCCGACCAGGCGAACATGCTGGCGCGCGCCGAGTTGTATCAGGGCGATTTCCGTCGCGCGGCGCAGTTTGTGGAAGAACTCCGCGCCGTCACGCCGGAGCAGATCCAGCAGGCGGCCCGTACGTACATGGGGAAGGTGCGGTGGGCCTACGTCGGCGACCCATCCAAGGTCACGCCGGCGCGGCTGCTGCGCTTCTGACCAGTCTCCTGACCAGTCTCCCGACCACGCCGGGTCGTGGTGTCGCACTCTCGGTCGATCTGGCGTACGTGGATTACCGTGATATCGGTGTCGCGCTGGTCACCTACGACGACGGTGGTGGCAAGCACGACTCGCTGACGGCGCGCGCATTCGATGTGCCGCTCAGCGGCCGCCCATCGGTGGCGGCGCTGGCCTCGTGGCTGCGCGAGATGGTCGAGACGCACGACGTGCGCTGCCTGTGCATCGATGGCCCGCTGGGATGGCGATCGCCCGATACCGATTCGCCGCATTGCCGACTCAGCGAGCGCGCCGTCCGCGCCCCCGGCAAAACGGGGCTCCCGCCCGACGGCGTGAAGCCGCGCACATACCTCGGTTTCACCACGTTCTCGATCGCGCTCTTCGAATCATTCCTGTCGTCGGCCGACTGGGCGCTGCCCGGCGATCCCGCCGCCGTACCGACGGCCCGCGTGGTCACCGAAAGCTTTCCCACCGCCGGATGGCGTGCGCTCGGCCTGTCGCCACTGATGGCCAAGGGACGCGCGTCGGTGGCTGACGTGCAGGACGCCGGCGTCCGACTACTGGCGCGTACTGGCATCACGCTCGAGCAGGTACGCACACACGATCAGTTGCAGGCCGTCGTCGGTGGCATCGCTGGTGCCTGGTGGGCCGCCGGCCGAACGAGTCACGTGCAATTGGCCGGTGCCGCACCATTCCGCCTCGACGGAAGCTGGCGCGAGGGATATATCATGATTCCAGCATAGCTGTCGCAGACGCAGCGCCCGAGTCCCGTGTGCGTTGCCCTTGTACGACTCCCACCGCCTCCCATGTCGAATCCCTACTCCCGTCGTGACTTCGTGTCCGACAGCGCCACGCTCGCCTTCGGCGCGATGATCGTGCCGCGTGCCGTGCTCGGTGGCCCCGGCTATCGCGCCCCCAGCGCCAAGCTCAACATCGCCTGTGTCGGCATCGGTGGCATGGGTATGAGCAACATGTCGCAGATGCTCACCGAAAACATCGTGGCGGTGTGCGACGTGGACTTCGCGTACGTGGAGCGCTCGCTCGACGGGCGGCTCAAGCCGCGTACCGGCGAGCCATCAGCGCAGAATGTGCAACTTGGCGAGGCCTACAAGAACGCCACGAAGTACACGGATTTCCGCGTGATGCTCGACAAGCAGAAGGACATCGACGCGGTGCTGATCGCGACGCCCGATCACCTGCACGCCACCATCGCGCTGGCCGCGATGTCGCTCGGCAAGCATGTGTACGTGCAGAAGCCGCTCGCGTATTCCGTGCATGAAGTGCGACTGCTGCAGAAGGCGGCCGCGGCCAATCCAAAGCTGGCCACGCAGATGGGCAATCAGGGCCACTCGATGGAAGGCTCGCACCGCATCAGCGAGATCATCAAATCCGGCATTCTCGGCAAGATCCACGAAGTGCACGTGTGGACCGATCGCCCGGTGCGCTATTGGGCGCAGGGCATTCCGCGCCCGCGCGCGGCGAATGCGCCGGCCCCGACGAATCCACCGAACCCTCGCCCGCAGTGGAACATGGGCACGGTCGACAACGCGGTGCGTTCGGCGATGGCGGCCAATGATTCGTCGATGCCGCCGGGACTGAACTGGGATCTGTACCTCGGCCCCGCACCGGAGATCGCCTATCACCCGGCGTACCATCCCTTTGCGTGGCGTGGCTGGCTCGACTTCGGCGTCGGCTCGCTGGGCGACATGGGCGCCCACCTGATCGATCAGCCGTTTACGTCGCTTGGCCTCACGTATCCCACGTCGATCTCGGCGTCGTCCACGCCGTGGGGTGGCGGGGCGCAGAATCCGGCCACGTATCCGATGGCCACAATGGTGCAGTACGACTTCCCGAAGGTGGGTAAGCGTGATGCGCTCAAGCTGTACTGGTACGACGGTGGCTTGATGCCGCCGCGTCCGGCAATGCTTCCCGACGAAGTGCCGATGAACAACCCCGGCAGCGACGGCGGCGGTGGTGTCTTCATCGGCGAGAAGGGCATCATGTTCTACGAGACGTACGGCAACAAGCCGCGCATCTTCCCGGAAGCGATCGCCAAGAAGGCCGAGCAGGTGCCGGTGACGCTGCCGCGCATCACGGTGTCGCACGAGCAGAACTGGATCCAGGCGTCGAAGGGCGAAGCGCAGTCAAGCTCGCCGTTCTCGCAGGCGTCGCCGCTCACCGAAACGATGTTGCTGGGGATGGCGGCGTTGCGCGCGGGGCAAGGCCGCAAGGTGATCTATGATAGCGCCGGGATGAAGTTCACCAATGCGCCCGACGCGGATCAGTTTCTTACGCGCGTGTACCGCAAAGGATGGGAGCTCTAGTGCGCCGTGTAGCCGTGGCGCTCTCGCTCGTCGCCAGCGCCGTTGTCACAACGTCGATTCAAGCGCAGGGCACGTCGCCCTATATCGTTACGACCGCGGCGCCGGCCGGGTTTGATCGCGCGCTGGCACAGCGGGCGTCGCTCGAGCATCTCACTAAACTCATCGCGCTGAACACGCAGAATCCGCCGGGTAATGAGATGCTCACGGCGCGCTACTTCGACGCGATCTTCGCGCAGATCCCCGGTGTCGAGCGACATGTGCTCGATGCCGGGAATGGACGCGCCAACTTCGTGGCACGACTGCGCGCGGTAAATCCCACCAAACGACCGGTGCTCATCATGGGCCACATGGACGTGGTCGGCGCCGACAGGACCAAGTGGAATACGCCGGCCTTCATGGCGACGATTCGCGACGAAGGTGGTGTGTCGTACCTGTACGGTCGCGGTGCCATCGACGACAAGGGCATGCTCGCCACGGCGACGGCGGCCATGCAGCAGTTGGCCACGCAGCGCGCCTCACTCGACCGCGACATCATCTTCTTGGCCACGGCGGCCGAGGAAGGCGGGGATGAAGTGGGTATCGATCGAGTGATCGAGAAGCACTTCGATCTCATCAAGGATGCCGAGTTCGCGCTCAATGAAGGCGGGCGCGTGCGGGTATCCGATGGCCGCGTAATGTCGGTGAACATCCAGACCACCGAGAAGATCTCGTACAACGTGGTCGCCACCGCCAAGGGGCCGAGTGGTCACGCGTCGGTGCCGCTGCCGCAGAACGTGCTGGCGGCGCTCGCCCGTGCGGTGTCGCGTGTGCACGAATGGAAGTCGCCGGTGAAGCTGAACGAGACGACGCGATTGTATTTCGCGCGCCTCGCGCGAATCGAGAAGGATCCGATCATGAAGGCGGCCATGCTGCGCGTGTCGTCGCCCACGGCGTCGAAGGTGCAGATCGACGCGGCCGCGGCGATTCTGTCGCGCGAGCCGCTGCACAATGCGGTGTTGCGCACGGGCCAGTCGCTCACGCTGATGAACGGTGGTATCCGTTCGAATGTGATTCCGAGCGAAGGCACAGCGACCTTCAACGTGCGCGTGCTGCCCAACGACGATGTGCGCACAGTCGTCGCGGCCTTCAACACGGTCGCGAAGGAATCGCAGGTCACATTTGCGCTCACCGGTGACCCGCGTACATCACCGCCGGTGTCGCCGGTGTCGGCCGCGCTGTATCAGGCGATGGAGTCGTCGGCGACGGCGATGGTGCCGACTACTACTGTCATTCCGTTCATGAGTACGGGCGCCACCGATGGTGCCGCGCTGCGCGCGAAGGGCATTCCCACCTACGGCATTCTGCCGATGCCGTTGCCGATGGTGGATGAGTTGCGCATGCACGGCGACAACGAGCGGGTACCGGTGCCGGCGCTGGGGTGGGCTGCTGAATTCCTGTATCGCACGCTGCAGCGTGTGACTGCGAAGTGAACGCGACGTGAGTCGGGCCGAGGACGCCCCGTCGGTCGAACTGCGTGCACCCGACGGGGCGTTTGCGCGCGTGTATCTCGACGGCGCGCATGTGACGTCGTGGGTTCCGGCGCGATCGTCGGTCGATCGGCTGTTCGTCAGTCGGGAGGCGCAGTACGGGCCCGGCTGCTCGATCCGCGGCGGCATTCCCGTGTGCTTTCCGCAGTTCGGTGCGTTTGGTCCGATTGGTCATCACGGGTTCGCGCGACTCAGCCGGTGGACCGTGGTGGCGCAGGATGAGATGCAGGGCGGTGCTCGCGTCGTCCTGCGGCTCACCGATACCGACGCATCGCGCGCCGTGTGGCCGTTCGCCTTTCAGGCCGACCTCTCGGTGCACGTGGCTGCGGCGGTGCTCACGGTGCAGCTCACCGTGACCAATACCGACTCGCAGGCGCTGTCGTTCACGGCCGCGCTGCATCCGTACTTTACGGTTGAGAACGCGCTCACGACGACGGTCAGCGGACTGAGGGGCTGCCGATATCGCGATGCACTCCGCGACGGGGTCGAGTTCGACGAAGCAGCTGACGTTCTGCCGATCGACGGACACATCGATCGCGTGTACTTCGCGACACCCGATGTCATCGAGATGCGGGAGCCGAATCGTACGCTCCGCATCGAGAAGCGTGGGTTTCCGGAAACGGTGGTGTGGAATCCCGGTGCGGAAGGCACGCGCACCCGGGCAGACTTTGCTGATGGCGAGGAACTGCTGATGGTGTGCGTGGAGGCCGCCGTGGTGCGGCCTCCGGTGCTGCTGGCGTCAGGCGAACAGTGGGTCGGAACGCAGCTTATGACCGCGGTGCGCTAGCGGCCGGCTTGCGCGGAAACAGCGCGGAACGGTTGGCCGCGTGGTAGACAAATGAGGCGATCACGGCGGCATTGAGCTTCATGTCAGCATCCTGCACGCGCTCGTAGGTATCCATGTTCGAGTGATGCGTGCGGGTACCGTACTCGACCTCGTCCTGAATGAATTGGAAGCCCGGAATGCCGATACCGTCGAACGCCAGGTGGTCCGTACCGCCGGTGTTCGACAGCGTGGCCGCCTTCACGCCCTTGTCGTCGAAGGGCTTCATCCACGACTTGAAGATCGGGCCCGCCTCTGTGTTGCCCTGCTGAAAGACGCCGCGGATCGCCCCGGTGCCGTTGTCGAGATTGAAGTACACCGACACCTTCTTGCCCGCGTCCGTGAGTGAGTCGCGCGTGCCGAACTGCTGACGCACGTACGCACGCGAGCCCAGTAGCCCCTGCTCTTCGCCGGTCCACAGGGCAATACGAATCGTGCGCTTGGGCTTGAGCCCGGACGCCTTGAGCACGCGCATCGCTTCCAGCATCGCCGCCGAGCCGGCGGCGTTGTCGGTGGCGCCCGTCCCAGCGTGCCATGAGTCGAAGTGCGCGCCCAGCATCACCACTTCGTCCTTGAGTTGCGGATCGGTGCCCGGGATCTCGGCGATGATGTTGAACGAGGTGAGATCGTCGTCGTAGAAGCGATTGCGGACGTCGAGCTCGATCTCTACCGGCACGCCTTTCTCGACCGTGCGCAGCATGCGGCCGTAATGCTCGATGGCCACCACGATCAGCGGCGTCCCGTACGGGGTTCTCGGATCGCGTGACTGCCCGTTGTTGGTGAACACGGTGCCGCCGTCGCCCCGGCCCGGTTCGATCACTGCCGCGACCTGTTCGTCGGCAATGAAGGCCATTCGCCGAACGGTCGTGGCCTGCGTGGCGCGCATGGCGTCCTGCTGCCGCCTGGCGGCACTATCGGCGGCGGTGCGCGGTGCGGACGCGCGCGGACCCGTCGCGGCCGGTGCCGGCATAGGTGCGGCCTCGAGTTTGGCGAGATCGGCCTCGGTACGGCGCGCGGCCAACGGCTCGAAGCGGGGCGCAACCTCGCGCATCGGGGCCAGCATCACGACTTTGCCGGCCAGCTTACCGCGGTACTTCTCGAAGTCGGCATCGCCATCGATGCGCACGTAAACAAGTTCGCTCTTCACGAGCCCGTTGGTGCCCGGCGTCCACGCCTGCGGATAGCCGATCACGGCAAATGGTACGGGTGACGTGACCTGCGCGTAGAACTTCTCGTTGACCCAGCCGCGGCCAAAGGTGCCCCACGGCTCGATGCGCGGGTTGCTGAGCCCCCATGACTGCATTTGCTGCACCGTGTAGTCTGCGGCGCGCCGTGTGATTGGCGAGCCCGTCAGGCGGGGGCCATGCACGTCGGTGAGCCACGACATCATGGTCATGACCTGCGAGCGCTCGAAGGCCTCGGCCCGGATCTTGGCGATTGCGGCCATGTCCACCGGCTCGCCGCTCTGCGCGAGCGCCATGCGGCCGGCAAAAAGCAAGGGGACGAGCGGGAGCAGCGCCGCGCGGCGTCGTGCTGCCGCGGAGAGAAGAGGACGCATCAGAACACTCAGCAGAAGGTGGCAGGGGACGCCCGTCGCGCCACTGCGTTACGGGCGAACCAACCAATCTGCTGTCCGGTGCTCAGTCCTGCTCGCCTTCCGGTGTCTGGCGGCCTTTGCCATCGGGCGAGTCGAACATTCGCTCGCCATGCACTTCATCGTCGCGAGTGACGCCGGCCGCTCCTTTGAGCTCGTGACCAATCGCCGCGTCCTCAAGCTCCTCCGCCGAGCGAGGTTCGGCACCAAGCCCCATGTCAGCGTCGTCGGAGTGTTCGTCCACCACCAACCCGTCGGCATCTCGCACGACGTCCGCGTCCTGTGCCGGCGCCTCGTCATCGGACTTGGCGCGCTGAGGCGTCGTCATACGGACAACTCCGGTGTGATGCGCCCTTCGGCCATCTCCTTGAAGCGCTCGAGCGCCTTGCGAACCTGCCGATTCGGCGCCCGGCCAAACATGCGCGCCACCAGATCGCCGAACTTACCAGCAGGTGGTTGCGCCTCGAGTGTCACGAACACATCTGTGCCGCCATCCGACATTTCACAGAACATCACCGTGCCGTTGTTGGGCACCTGCGCCGGCTCCACGGTACGCCACGCGATCCACTCGTTCTCGCGCTCATCCACGATCTCGGCGTCCCACTCGACCTTCGAGCCCGCTGGTCCCGCCACCACCCAATGCGAATGCGTGGGCGAAATGACCTCGACGCGCTCGAGATGATCCATGAACAGCGGCAACCTGGAGAAATCGCGCCACATGGCAAACAACTCCTCTCGCGGTCGCTCAACGTACACGCTTTGACGCACACTGATTGAGCGCTCATGGTCGACCTCCGCCGGCACACCCGGTTCCACGTACTCCTTGGTCGAGACCCCGAGCATCGAATACGTCTTGCAGTGCCCTGACGCACCGCGGTACAGCATCTCGGCGCCTAACAGCGCCATGCCGTATCCCACGGTGCCACGTCGGCGTAAGCCGAACATGGTGAGAAACCCACCCGCGACTGCGGAGGCGATGCGCTCGGTAGCACCGACGTTCACGTAATCGGTTCTACCCTGCCGCGCAATCTCGCGGCGAAGGCGGCGATCATCCGATCCGTTGTGTTCCATCGAATTCAGAGTTTCACGTGCCATGAGGCGCACCCCTCCGTCGTCCGGTTCGGTTCTCATCAGATCAAGGCGCTTTCTTGAGCGAATCCAGCATCATCATCTTTGCATTGCTGATGGCCTGGTCGTCGATCACGATGGCTTCGACACGCTGTCCGGCCGCGCCCGTGAGCACCACGCTGTACGAATGACCTGCCTTGAAGTCCATTTCACGCTTCAGCAACTGCTTACCGTTGCCGTCGATGTTCACCGTCACCGTGGTCTTCACGGGATCGATGTTCTTAAAGCCGGCTTCCGACGTGAGATTCACATTGTCGAAGAACGGCTCCGTCATCCCGGCCATCACGACATCGATTTCGCCGACGCCATTGACACCATGGATGACGCGCAGGCGAGCCTTCGTGCTGTCGGTTGTGAGTTCATCCTTCAGCACGCGCAGACGCACACTGCCATTGCCTTCCGGCAACGCAACGAGCGAATAGCGCGAGCCGTCCATCATGATCTCGTTGTTCGACGCGATCGTGGTATCGCGGTCGCCGGCTTGCAGCCGGAACTTCGCGATGTTGTCCTTGAGCTCCGAATACGGCGTCACGGTCTTGAAACCGATGCCGCTGAACATGGCGCGATCGTCGACGCTTACCGACGCATCCTTGGCGCTCGGCAGTGCGTTGATCATGCGGACCATCGAAACGCCGCGACGGTCGGCGGCATCGGCGGACGCCGAGGCCAGACTGCCTTCGGCTGTGGTCGTTTCTACCGCCTTCGTGTCGGCGTCACTGTCACCTTTGCAAGCGGTGAGACCTGTCGCGAGCGACAGGAGCAGCAGTGTCTTGGCAGGTGTGTGCATTGATGGCTCCGAAATTCTAGGAATCGCAGGCCTTGGTGGCCTGCGATACAATCCGGCGCGAAGGTGTCAGCGCGCGGACCGCCGTCCGGAGATCAATCCCATCACCAGCGTCCCCACGAACAACGCGACGAAGATCACGACGAGCATCTTCGCAGCGGTGACGGAAACGGTAGCGATACCGCTGAATCCAAATCCAGCAGCGATCAGTGCAACGATCAGGAACCCGAGTGCCCAGCGTAGCATGGCATCATCCAGACGGATGCGGTCGGTGCCACCCCGAATGGGTCGCCGCCGCCGCACCCGCCATCATTGCATGCGCCGTGCCGCTTACTTTGCCCGGGACGAAAGGACGGCGCGCACACCGTCGAGCGAGCCACCCACCGCTCGCAGTGCCACCAGGGCGTGATACAGCAGGTCCGCGGTCTCCTCCGTCGCCCGCTCGACGTCACCGTCCACGCAGGCCGTTGCCAACTCGACGGCTTCTTCACCGAGCTTCTTCAACCGCAGGTTGCGATCGCCGAGCAGTCGCTGCGTGTAGCTCGTGGACGTGCCGTCGGTCGTCTGCAGGCGCGACGTGATGGTGGCATCGAGCGTCGCGAATATGTCGGCCTGCAGCGCCGCCTCGCTAAAGCATGAGGTCGTTCCGTTGTGGCAGGCTGGACCGTCCGGCACAACGCGGGCGAGCACCGCGTCGGCATCACAATCGGCCGTGAGCGACACCACGCGCTGGACGTTGCCGCTCGTGCCACCCTTGTGCCATAAGCCACGCGAGCGCGACCGGTAGTGCATCTCCCCAGTGCGCAGCGTGTACTCGAGCGCCTCGCGATCCGCATGCGCCACCATCAACACGGCGCCGTTCGCCACATCCTGCGTGACGACGGTCACGAGACCACCGCTCTTCGTGAAGTCGAGCTGGTCGAGGTCGAAGACGACGGCGCGCACGGGTTCACTCATACCGATGCTCCAGCAGCAGGATCAAAAGGGTCGACCAGATACGGCCGGATTGTGTCGCCCAGGGCGGCGTTGGTGGCGATCACATCGCCACCAAACGCGGTATCGCGACCGCGCCAGTCGGTGAAGCGGCCGCCCGCTTCCGTGATCAGCGGATACATCGCGGCGGCGTCCCACGGGTTGACGATATCGTCGATCATCGCTTCAGCGCGGCCGGTGGCCACCAGCAGGTAGCCGTAACAGTCGCCCCAGGTACGCGCCACCGCGGCTTCCGACGACAGCGCGTGCCACTTCGCGCGCCGGTGCGGGCGCTCCAGAAATCGATCATCGGTGATCAGCGTGGTCGCGCTATGCAAGTTCGCCACGCGCGATACCGAGGCGCGCGATCCGTTCCACCAGCAGCCTTCACCGAGCGCAGCGGCAACGGTTTCCCGCACGGCGGGATAACAGGCGGCGCCGGCGATCACGGTGTCACCCTCGCAGCAGGCCACGAGCGTGCCCCACAGCGGCACCCCGCGCACAAACGCCTTTGTCCCATCGATGGGATCGAGAATCCAGCGCCGTGGTGCGTCACCGCGCTCGTCGTCGAGCTCCTCGCCGAACACGCCATCGTGCGGAAAGCGCTGCGCCAGCCACGCCCGCGCGGCACGCTCCGCTTCGCGATCGGCGATGGTCACGGGCGAGCCATCGCCCTTGATCTCGACGTTCACATCGGTGCGATACCACTGCATCGCAATCGCCGCGGCGTACTCCGCCACTTCGGCCGCCGCCTGCAGCAGCACCGCTGGACTTTCGGCATGCGTCGTGACGTGCGTCATGCGGCCACGCCGCTGCTAGTCACACGCACGGGCAGTCCCGCCTCGCGCATCACCTGCTTCAGGGCCTGTACGGTGGTGACGCCATCGTGCAGGATGCCCGCCACCAACACCGCATCGGCACGGCCCTGCACGATCCCATCCACCAGATGCTGCGCAACGCCGGCGCCGCCCGACGCGATCACCGGCACGTGCACGGCGTCGGCTACGGCGCGCGTGATGGAGAGGTCGTATCCCGTCCGTGCACCGTCGCGGTCGATGGAGGTCAGCAGAATCTCGCCGGCGCCGCGCGCGACGCATTCCTGCGCCCACGCCACCGCCTCGAGCGGCGTCTCTTCGCGGCCGCCCTTCACCCACACCTTGTACACGCCGTTGGCGTCGCGCTTGGCATCGATGCTGGCCACCACGCACTGTGCCCCGAAGCGGTCGGCCGCTTCCGTGAGCAGCTCCGGCCGCGTCACGATGGCGGAGTTCACCGACACCTTGTCGGCGCCGGCTCGCAGCGCACGCGCCACATCGTCCGACGTCCGGACGCCGCCGCCGATGGTGAGCGGAATGAACAGCCGTTCGGCCGTGCGTCGCGCCACATCGAGCAGGGTCGCCCGCTCTTCGGCGCTGGCGGAGATGTCGAGGAACGTGATCTCATCGGCGCCCTCGCGCTCGTAGCGCTCCGACAGCGCGACCGGATCACCGACATCACGCAGCCCTTCGAACTGCACGCCCTTTACCACCCGAGCGCCTTTCACATCAAGGCACACGATCACCCGTCGCGTCAGCATACAATCACGAGTCCGTGATCTCGAGACGCACGCTGCCCTTCGTGCTGAACACCGCGCCGGTTTCCACCAGCGCCTCGCGCAGCGCAAAGCCCAGCCCCTTGATGGCCGCTTCAATGATGTGGTGCTTGTCGAAGCCCCGAATCACGCGCACATGCAGGGTCGCCTTCGCGTTGTCGGCGAATGAGCGCAGGAAGTGTTCGTACAGATTCGACGGCAGCCTGCCCTCGTAGTAGGGACGTCCGCCGATATCGAGCACCACCTGCACGAGGGCGTCGTCCATCGGCACCGTGCGCTCGCCATAGCGCGCGCAGCCGGCCGGTGCGAAGGCGGCGACCGCCTGACCGAGCGTGATGGCCACATCTTCGATGAGGTGATGCCGCATGTCGCCGGTGGCCTGCACATCGAGATCCACGCCTGCATAGCGTGCGAATGCCACCAGCATGTGATCGAGAAAGACATCACCGGTGGACACGGTGGCGACACCGGTGCCGGCAGTGATAGCCAAGCGGATCTGGGTTTCCTTCGATTCGCGAATCACAACGGTCATGCGCCGAACTCCTCTGCGAGACGGCGCGCATCGAGCGCGCCCGTGTAAAGCGCCATGCCGAGCACCGCGCCGGACAGGCCGCGGTGTTCGAGCGCACGCATATCGTCCAACGACGTCACACCACCCGAGGCGAATACCGGCCACTGGCTCGCCTCGGCCACGTCTTCCATGAGCGGAAGATCAGTACCTGCCATCTTGCCTTCGAGATGCACGGCAGTGACCAGCACCCCCGCCAGCGGAAGCTGGGCAAGCTCGGACACGAAGTCGATCACGTCGATTTGTGAAGTCTCCGCCCAGCCGCGCGTGACCACGTTCCGCTCGCGCACATCGGCCGCGATGATCAGGCGGCCGGGAAACGTGTCGGCCATCTCGCGGCGCCAGTCTTCGTCTTCAATGGCACGCGTGCCCACCACCACCCACGACGCGCCTTCCTCGAGCAAGCGCTCGATCCGCGCTTCGTCGCGTACGCCACCACCGACCTGAATGGGCACCGTGGCGTCGCGCAGGATCTCACGGATGACTTCGTGATTCTGACCACGGCCGGTGGCCGCATCGAGATCGACGATATGCAACCGCGTGAAGCCGATGCGCACCCATTCGGCCGCCACGGCACCGGGATCATCGAGACGCACCCGCTCGTCGTCGTAGTCTCCACCGACGAGCTGCACGCATTTGCCACCACGCAGGTCCACCGCGGGCACAGCGATCATGACGCACTCCTGAGGGAAGCGGCGAACTGCAGAAACGCACGCACGAACGCCACGCCGGGAGCACTCGACTTTTCCGGATGGAACTGCGTGCCGATGATGTTGCCGCGTCGAACCGACGCGGGGAAGCGGTCGCCGTCATGTTCGCTCCACGCGCTCATAAACGGCACAGACTCGACGGTCGGCCGACAGACGAAACTGTTGGCGTAGTACGCGACGTCGAGCCCCGATGCCACGAGCAGCGGGTCGGTGACGTCTTCAAGGCGATTCCAGCCGATCTGGGGAATCTGCGCGGCCACCAGCTTCGTGACCTGTCCGTCCACGACACCCAGACCTTGGCCGGGCCCCTCGTCGCTGCCGTCGAACAGCAGCTGCATGCCCAGGCAAATGCCGAGCGCGGGCAGTCCGGCCAGCAAGGCCTCGCGCATGACCTCACGCCCGGGCGCAAGCCGTGCGGCGGCCGGCGCGAACGCACCCACACCCGGCAGGATCAACGCGTCGGTGTCACGCACCGCGAGCACGGGGTCGGTTTCCACGTGCACCACCGCGCCGCCCGCTTCGATCGCCTTCACCAGCGAGTGCAGATTGCCGGCGCCGTAATCGAAGACGGTGACGCGTAAGGCCTGGGTCATGTCGTCCTCCGTGCGGCCATCACCTCATCGAACGCGACGAGAAAACGCTCAAGCAGCGGCCATGGTCCGACGCTGATACGCAACGTGTCGCCGACGTGCGGCAGTCCCGGAAACGGACGCACGGCCACGCCGCGCTCACGCAGCGCCAGCCCTACGTTTACGCAGTCGGCCACCGGCACGCACACGAAGTTCGCGTGCGACGCGAGCGGTGCGAATCCGCGCGTGCGGAGCGCATCGGCCAGTCGCTCGCGCAGTGTAACCGCCAGCGCGATGTGCTCATTCACCCACGGCATATCGTGCTGCAATGCCGCGAGGGCCGTGAGTTCCGCCATCGCGTTCAGCTTGTACGGCCCGCGCGACTTCTCCACTTCCATGACCAGCGACGGCTGCCCGATGGCGTAGCCGATGCGCAGCCCGGCCAGTCCGAACGCCTTCGACATCGTACGGATCACCAACAGGCGATCGAATTGCCGCACCAGATCGACCGACGATACACCCGCGAATTCGGCATAGGCTTCATCGAGAAACACCACGCCGGGCGCTTCGCGCAGTACACGCTCAATGGTGTCGCGGGCCAGCAGCGCACCGGTGGGATTGTTGGGAGAGCAAAGATACAGCAGCTTCGGCGTGGTGGCGAGCAACGCATCGATGTCGGGCTGATGCGATGGCAACTCCACGCAGCCAGCGTAGTCGAGCGCGTTCATGCGTGCGAAAATCGGAATCATGGCAAACGACGGTTCCGGCCCGGCCACGAGATCGCCCGGTTCACCGAACGCGCGCATGGCGCTGTCGAGAATATCATCGGAGCCGCAGCCGGTGACGATCATGTCCGCCGAGACACCAACGAAGGCCGCGAGCGCTTGCTTGAGCTCCGCCGCGTACAGTGTGGGATAGCGCGTGATGCGCGACACCGGCAATTCGCGCCACGTGTGCTCGGCCACCGGTGGTACGCCCCACAAATTGGTGTTGTCGGTGAGATCGAGATCCACCGGGACGCGCTTCGGATCGTACAGCGGCACGGCCTCGTACGCCGCGCGCGCCACGGCCAGTCGCTGCGTGTTGTCCGTCATCGGTGCGGTCATGCGTTCACGCCCCATGCGCGCGCCGCGGCGGCGTGCGCCGGCAATCCTTCGGCGTCGGCAAAAATGCCCACGTCGCGCGACAGGCGGTCGGCCGCGGCGGGCGAGACTTCCTGCCACGTGGTCCACCGCACGAAGTCGAGGGTGGAAAGACCGGAGTAGCTGCGACCTGCGCCAGCCGTTGGCAGCACGTGGTTGGCGCCGGTCATGTAATCACCGAAGGCCACCGAACTCGATTCCCCCACGAAGATCGTGCCGGCGCTGCGCAGCGCCGCCAGCGTATCGGCACGCACCGACGCTTCGACCACCAGCAGCAGGTGTTCCGCCGCCCATTCATTGGCGAAGGCGACGCCATCGGCCATCGATGCCACTGACACGATTGCGCCACGCGCGGAGAGCGACTCGCGCACGATCTGCGCTCGCGGAGCCTGCGCGATCTGGGCGAGCGTCTCGGCTTCCAGCGCGTCGGACAGCACCGACGCCTGATCCGGCGTGCCGACCAGCACGGCAATCACGGCCGCGTCGGGGTCATGCTCGGCTTGCGCCATCAGTTCGCGGGCCAGCGCCGACGGGTTGGCGGTATGGTCGGCCAGGATCAGCAGTTCACTCGGGCCGGCCGGCGAGTCGATCGCCACGTCGGCCACCAGCTGCAGCTTGGCTTCGGCCACGAAGGCGTTGCCGGGACCCATAATGCGGTCCACGCGTGGCACTGTCGCGGTGCCGATCGCCATCGCAGCGATGGCCCCAGCGCCGCCCAGCGCGAACACCCGATCCACTCCAGCCAGTGCGGCCGCGGCCAGCACCACGGCGGACGGCAATCCATCGGGGCCCGGCGGCGAGCAGACGATCACGTCGCCCACCCCTGCTACCCGGGCCGGGATCGCGCCCATCAGGAGCGAGCTCGGATAGGCAGCGCGTCCGCCCGGTGCATAAATCCCCACGCGACCGAGCGGGTCGGGACGCCGACCCACACGGATACCGGGTTCGGGAGAGCATTCGGTCGCCGTCGGGCGGAAGGCCTCGTGCACGGCGGCGATATTGCGGGCCGATCGCTCCAGCACCCGGCGCAGCTCGGGGTCCAGCGACGCCAGCGCCGCATCCCACGCCGCGCGCGGCACCTCGATCGCGGGTAGCTCGACCCGGTCAAAATCCCGCGCGAAGGCGAGGAGCGCGGCATCGCCCTCCTCCCGGACGCGCGAGATGATCGCGGTCGTTCGGCTCCGAACGGTCGTGTCGGTCGTCGAGGAGCGGTCCACGATTGCCCGGCGCGCCGTGGCGTCGAGCTCGGCAAGCGGTCCGCGTGCGCGCAGCGCAAGCGCAGTGGCAGCGGTCACGGCACGAGCCTTTCGATGCGGGTCACGAGAATACCTTCACCGCCAAGGGCGCGGAGCTGGGAGATGGTGCGGTAAATCGTATCCGCGCTGACCACCGCGTGCACGGCCACGTACTTCCCGTGATCGGCAATCTCGATGACCGTCGGACCGTTGAGCCCGGGAAGCACGGCGCGGACCTCATCGAGGGCGGCGCGAGGCACGTTGGCCATGAGATAACGCTGGCCGCGGGCCCGGATCACCGACCCGAGCGCGGTGACGAGGTCGTTCAGTTCTTGGACGCGCGACGGATCGCCATTGCGGGGGCCGTTGACGGCGGTGACGAGGTGGGCGCTCGACTGCATGACCGTCTCGATCTCCCGCAGCCCGTTCATTTTGAGCGTCGAGCCGGTCGACGTGAGATCCACGACGATGTCGGCAATGCCCAAGTGGGGAGCGATTTCGGCGGCCCCGGACACCGGCACGACTTCCACCGGGCGGCCGCGCGACTCGAAGAAGGTGCGCGTGATGCGGGGGAAGACCGTGGCGACGCGGGCCGCCTTGCCGTCGGCGCCGATGTCCTCGATGGCGCGAATGCCCGAGTCGTCCTTGGCGGCCACCACGAGGCGGCAGCGGCCGAAGCCGAGGTCAAGGTGGGAGCGCAGGTCCCGTCCCGACTCATTGACCAGGTCCATGCCGGTCACGCCGACATCGGCGGCGCCGTCGGCGACGAACTCCGGAATGTCCTGGGCGCGCACGAAGATGGCTTCGAACTCTCCCCCCAAGGAAGCCGTGAGGGCGCGCTCTCCCGACGAGCGGACCTCGAGACCAGCGTCGTTGAACAACTCACGGGTGTCTTCACTCAGGCGCCCTTTGTTGGGCAGCGCGATTCGTAGCATGACGGTCTGGGAAAGGAGAGCAGGACGGGAAAAAACAAACGGCCCGTCCGGAAGGGACGGGCCGAGGATCGCTTGGGTGCTGCGGGATCAGCGAGCTGTGCTGGTCACCGTGGCATACACGAAGCGCCCCGACCCGTATGGCCGTGGCTGCAATGCGCATGATGGTGGCGGATGCTCTGCATGATTGAGAGGAGCGTAGTGGGACACGGAACGCCCGTCAAGGAGGAAAACCCCGACGGCCCTTGGCGCGGCGGGGGCTTGTGAATAACTTCACAATGCTCGTAGGGCCCTACGCGCACAGGACTCGTCCTGTAGAAAGGTAAAAATTTTCGATCAGGCTCTAGGAGGCCTCTCGACATGCGGTTTCTCGGTTTTGCAGTAGTGACGGGCGCAGCGATCGTGCTGGGCGCGTGCGGTGGAGACAAGGCGGCCACGACGGATTCGGCGGCGGCTCCGGCTGGTGACACGACGGCCATGGCTCCGGCTGCGGCTCCGGCTGCGGCGGGCGCAATGGCCCCGATCACGGGCACGACGCACGAAGTGAAGATGATCGGCGACGGCGCTGGCTACCGTTTCGAGCCGGCCAACCTCACGATTGCCGCCGGCGACGGTGTCAAGTTCATCATGATCAGCGGTGGCCCGCACAACGTCGCGTTCGATCCGGCCGTGGTTCCGGCCGCCGCGAAGGCGCAGCTCTCGGCGAACATGCCGGAGCAGTCGGGTGAGCTCTCGGGCAAGATGATGCTGAACGCGGACGAGACCTACACGATCTCGTTCGGCGGCATGGCGGCTGGCGAGTATGCCTACAATTGCACGCCGCACCTTGCCATGAACATGAAGGGCGTGATCACGGTCAAGTAATTCGAACGGTCTCCGTTCGGCAGGAAACCGCGGGGGCTGGCGAACATCGCCAGCCCCCGCGTTCGTTTGTAGAGTCTCATGTCCATCCTTCCCACGCTGCCTCCTCCGGCGTCGGCTACCGCCGAACACGCCGCGCCCACGCCGCTCACCGCCACGCGGCCGCGCGCCGGTCAGCGCGCGCGTTGGCTGGCCGCCCGCACGCGCAATGCCGCACGCCATGGCCTGTTGATTGCTTCGATCGGCGCGCTAGTCGTGATCGCGGCGCTGCTGCTGTTCGTGCTGCTGCCACGTCAGGTCGATCGTGCCCTCGCGGCCCAGATTGCCGCGCTGCCGCCGACGCGCGATACGCTGGCGCTGCAGGTCGAACTGCTGGCTGCGCGTCGTGAACTGACCCGTCTCGAAACATCGATCGCGGCCGCGGCGATTGCGTCACGCGCCGATGCCACCGCGCCGCGCGCCCCCACGGCGTTCCCCGACACCGCGACCGTCGCCCCGGTCGTGATCGTGCGGGACAGCGCCACCGCAGACTTGCAGCGACAGCTGGTGCGTATTCGTCAGGCCCCACTGGTGGAGAGCTATCGGGCACTGGCGGACACCCGGCTGCTGCGCGATGACGCGCGCGCTCACGCCATGATCGACTCGATCGAACAGCTGCACGCTGAGCGCGAAGCGTACGCGGCGCTGAGTGGCCCCGACGCGCGATATGCCTCCATGACGGCGCGGCTCACGCCGCTCGGACAGCGCCTCACGCGCCTCGCCGAATCGACGTACGCCAGTGCGCTGGCCGCGTCATCCGCGACCGCATCCAATGCGCTGCCGAATGCGGCCGGCGTTGCCGTTGGCACCACCGTCGGCACCGCCGCGGACAGTGGACTGGCCGCCCCACTACTCGTCGTGCAGCGGCCAATGCCCGACAGTGCGCTCGAGCACGCACGTGCGGCCTCTGCGGACACCGTCGCGCGCACCGAACGGGCCTGGCGCGACGCCCAATCGCTGAACGCCGACCTGCAGGCGAAGCGGGATGCGCTCCGCGCGCGCATGCAACTCGACATTCCGCCCATGGCGATGCTGTTGGCGTCTCTGGTGCTCGGCTTGGTGCTTGGTTTCGCGTTCGTGTTATGGCGCGAGCTGCGTCGTCCCACGGTCGGTGACGCGCAGGAGCTCGAGGCGATCACGCGCACACGGGTGATCGTCCATCGCGAGATGGCCGCATCGGTCCGCGCTACGCGTGCGCGCCGCCGGGCGGATGACCAGTTGCCACCGGTCATGCAGCCCACCGACGAGGCGTGGCCGTTGCTGCATCTCACGCTCAGCAGCATCGGTGACGTATCGCGCCATGTCGAAGTGGTGGCTGACCAGCCGGTCTTGGCCGGGGCGGTGGCGCTCAATTTGTCGGCGGTCGCGGCCCATGAATCTCGGGCCACGGTGCTGGTGGACGCCGCCCAGCACCGCGGCGCGCTGATCGCTTTGCTCCCCGCGTCTGTGCTGACCATTGCGTCGTCCACGAGGGCAGCGAGTGCGGCGTCCGACACGTCGGGGCACGCGCGATGGGATGCGCCACGTTCGCTCGCGATCGGTCGCGATACGTTCATCGATATCGTGTTGCCGCGTCGCGTCCGTTCACAACACACGGGTCGTGAGGTCGGCGTGCCATCCGATTCGGCCTCGATGGTCGATGATCTGCAACGGGTGGCGAAGCATCATGATCTCGCGGTGTTCATCACCGACCACGATCTGGAGCAGCAGGTGCCGCCTGATACCGATGTCGTGCTCTGCGCGCGTCCCGGTGTCACCACGCTGGCCTGGTTGTCCCGCACCATGCGTCAGCTCGAGGATCGCGGGCGTCGCGTGCGCGCCGTGGTGCTCTGGTCGGCCGATCTCCCGCTGGCCTGAGGAATCGCGCCGCCGGCGTCCTGGCAACGGTGTGCGCCGTGGCGCGTTGTGTGGTCGTCGGCTAGTCTCCGAGGTATGTGGGCTGATACGCTGTTGTCACTCGAACGTGGTCACCTGATCCGCCTCGCGCTGTGGGCCGGCGCGTGTGTGTTGAGCGGGACGTCGCTGCTGGCGTGGTTGATGGTGCGTCGCACGACGGCGCCGCTGTTGCGGCATTTTGCGATGCAGACCGCGGCGTGGGGAGCGGTGAACCTCGCCATCGCCGCGTGGGCGTGGCGCGGATTGGCCTTTCGCGACTTCGCCGGCACGCAGAGGCTGTTGAACGTGCTCTGGCTGAACACCGGTCTGGACGTGGGGTATGCCGCCGTCGGTGTCACCCTGGCGCTGACCGCCTGGCGCTGGGGGCAGCGCCCCGGTGGCATCGGCGCCGGTTTTGGGGTCGTGGTGCAGGGCATTGCGCTCGCGTTACTTGATCTGCGGCTCATCTTGGCGATTGGGCCGCTGCGATAGGGAGTAGGGAGTAGGGAGTACGGGGTAGGGAAGGGGATGTCCTCAGCGATACTCCGTACACCTGACTCGTGAACATCGTACTCCGTACTCCGTACTCCGTACTCCTTACTCCTTACTCCTTACTCCCTACTCCGTACTCCCTACTTCCCCATGGAACCCGTCATCCCTGATCTTCGCGCGGAGCCGCGCATTAGCGCGTACGCGCAGCTGCTCGAGATGCAGTCGTTGCTGCTCGAGGGCAGCGACGACGCCATCGCTGGCATGGCGACCGTTAGCGCGCTGCTGCACCACGCATTCGGTCATCTGTGGACGGGATTCTACCGTGTGGTCGAGCCCGGGCGCCTGTTGCGCGTCGGCCCGTATCAGGGGTCGCTGGGATGTCAGGAAATCACGTTCGGGCGTGGCGTGTGCGGGACGGCGGCGGCCGAGCGTCGCACCGTCGTGGTGGCCGACGTGCATGATTTCCCGGGACACATCACCTGCGATCCGCGATCGCAGAGTGAGATCGTGGTGCCGGTGTTCGACGCATCGGGGGCATTGATGGCCGTGCTCGATATCGACTCGTCGGTTCCGGCCGCCTTCAGTGACGCCGATCGCGACGGGCTCGAGAAGCTGGTGGCTTGGTTTGCCCGCGCGACGTATGTTCCCCTTCCTGCCTGACACCTCAGTCGCCCCGTCGATGACCGGCTACTCCGATCGGATCAACCACGCCTTCGCCTTCGCGGCGAAGCACCACGATCAGCAGGTCCGCAAAGGCACGCGGCTCCCGTATCTCACGCATCCCGCCAATGTCGCGGTGATTCTCACCCGATACGGGTGCGGTGAGGACACGGTGGTCGCCGGCATCCTGCACGATGTCGTGGGCGATTGTGTCCGCGACGGCTGGACGCGCGAAACGCTCGACGAGCGCATCGGCACCAAGTTCGGCAACAGCATGCTCGAGATGCTGCTGTCCGTGACGGAGCGTCGCATCGATGACGATGGCGTCGAACTCTCGTCGGACGATCGCAAGGACGATTACCTCGAGCGGCTCTCACTCGCGAGTGAAGACGCGTTGTGGGTCTGCGCCGCCGACAAGGTGCACCACGCGAATTCGATTCTCTCGGATCTGCGCCGCACATCCTTTCCGGAAACGGTGTGGGGACGGTTTGCCGCCGGCCGCGAAGGCACCGTGCGCCAGTATGTGCGCGTGAGCGAACGACTGCGCGCGATCGGCTTCAACGCACCGATCGTCGACGAACTCGCGCACGCCGCCGCGGAGCTGGGCCGGATTTAGTCGCTACACGCCAGCCGTCGCGCCGTAGCTCGTCTCGACGTAGTTCTCGAGGATCACCAGAAACTCCTCGACGATCTTGTCGCCCTTGAGGGTCGTGAACAGCTTGCCGTCCACGTACACCGGCGCCTTCGGTTCTTCGAACGTGCCCGGTAACGAGATGCCGATGTTTGCGTGCTTGGATTCACCCGGCCCGTTCACGACGCATCCCATCACGGCGACTTTCATCTCGACCACGCCCGGACGCGACTCGCGCCACACCGGCATCTGTTCGCGCAGATAACCCTGAATGTCTTCCGCCATGTGCTGGAAGAACGTGCTGGTGGTGCGGCCGCAGCCTGGGCACGCCGTCACCTGCGGCGCGAAGGAGCGCAGGCCCAGCGACTGCAGAATCTGCTGCGCCACGAACACTTCTTCGCGACGATCGCCATTCGGTTTCGGCGTGAGTGACACGCGAATCGTGTCGCCGATGCCTTCGCTGAGCAGGATGGCCAGTGCCGCACTGGAAGCCACAATCCCCTTGGCGCCCATGCCTGCTTCGGTGAGCCCCAGATGCAGCGGATAGTCGCAGCGCCTGGCGAGTCGACGGTAGCACTCCACCAGATCGGGTACGACGGAAATCTTCGCGCTCACGATGATCTTGTCGTGACCGAGACCCACTTCTTCGGCCAGCGCGGCGGAGCGCAGCGCACTCTCGAGCATGGCGTCCATGTACACGTCCTTCGCGTCGCGCGGCTCGGCCGACTTCGCGTTGGCGTCCATCATGTCGGTGAGCAGGTTCTGGTCGAGCGATCCCCAGTTCACCCCGATGCGTACCGGCTTGTCGTGATCGATCGCCGCCTGCACGATGGTCGTGAAATTGGTGTCGCGGTGCTTCGTGCCCACGTTGCCCGGATTGATCCGGTACTTGTCGAGCGCGGCGGCGCACTGCGGATACTTCGTGAGCAGCAGGTGCCCGTTGTAGTGGAAGTCTCCGATGAGCGGGACATCCAACCCGCGATCTTCCAGCCGCTGCCGGATCTCGGGCACGGCTTGTGCTGCTTCGTCGTTGTTGACGGTGATGCGCACTTTCTGCGACCCGGCCTCGAACAGCGCCGCGACCTGATCGGCCGTACCGGCGGCGTCAGCCGTATCGGTGTTCGTCATCGACTGCACCACGATCGGTGCCGAGGAGCCGACAGAGACACCGCGCACCTTGGTGGTGACGGTAGGACGACGAGTGCTAAAGCCGTGAACGGAAGACACCATTGAACCCGGTTGAGAGTGGCAGCCGTAAGGTAGCGCGGGCAGGGACTCCTCCCCAAGTTCCCCCGCGGGCCAGTTGTCTCTCAGATTGGCCCGTCGTTGCACTCACAACCCCGTCGCCGCCGTGTCCGATCCCATTCCGCCGTCCGAGTCATCCGAAGGCGCCTCCGAGAGCCTGTCGGCCACCCCTGCGCCCAAGCCCCGACAGTCCTTCCTGCGCCGGCACTGGCTGGCGGTGGGTGTCTTGGGCGTCTTCGGCCTTCCGGCCCTTGGGATTGCCCTCTGGGCCACAATCGCACTCAGCTGGAGCTACTCCAGTGGCAAGCGGGCCGGCTACGTCCAGAAGATGTCCCGGAAGGGCTACGTCTGTAAAACCTGGGAGGGCACCCTCTATACCGACATCGCCCGCGGTTTCCGGTCGGACAGTTTCTCGTTCACGGTGCGCAGCGATTCGCTCGCTCATGTGATCGAGACGCTCAGCGGCAAGAGAGTTGCAGTGGACTACGATCAGCACATCTATGTGCCGACGTCCTGCTTTGGCGATACCGAGTACTTCGTGACCGGCGTGAGCGTGCTGCCGGAGTAAGTCGAAGGGCGGCTCCGGGGCGGGCGGGTCCTTTACCGCAGCCCGGAGATTGCATGCAGCGTTCGCTTCGTCTGTTCAGTGTGGTTCTCAGTCTTGCCGTACCTGTCCTGCTGTCCGCGCAGGATACGGCCCGTCCCGTCTCGTTCGGCTTCAGCGGTGGTCTATCGATTCCAACCGGCGAACTCGGCGACGGCGCCGACGCTGGCTATGTCTTTGCCGGACATGTCTTTTTCAAGCCGAGCGCGATTCAGGCGTTGCGACTGCGCGCCGACGTGAGCTTAGACCGATGGTCGCTCAAGAATGACGGCAACGGCTCGAACGCCTCCACGCGCAGCGTCGGCGTCGTCGCCAACGCACTGTTTGATTTTGCCACGAACGGGACGTCTACCGTAAAACCGTACGTGCTGGTCGGACTTGGCCTCTACAACAACAAGTCGTCGGCCGCAGAAACCAGCAACGGTGAAGGCGCGACTGATGTCGGCGTTCAGGTTGGCGGCGGCATGGAGTTTCAGCTCGCCGGCTTCAGCACGTTCGCCGAAGCGAAATACGTGAACGCCTTTTCGGAGCGTCGCGTCAGCTGGATCCCGATTTCGTTTGGCGTGCGCTTCTAAAAGATCACGGCACCGAACTGAACAACTGAACGACTCGTGTGTAACACGCGCGACGGCCATCGCTGCACCTAGACTTCCGCAGTGAAACCAACGCGCGTAACCTCCGTATTCGCGAGTGTTGCGCGAGGCAATCCCCTCCGACGACGCCGATGTCGTCGGTTTCCCGTACGTTATATGGAGATCAACATGAATCGCTTTTCGAAGTATGTCGCCGTGGCCACGCTGATGGTGACGCCGGCAATGGTCAGTGCCCAGTCGTCTGCCGTCGGGTTCGGTGTGAGCGGCGGTCTTGCAGTTCCGACCGGCGACCTCGGTGACCGCGTTGATGCCGGCTACTCTATTGCCGGGCATGTGTTCCTGAAGCCGGCGTCCACGAAGAACCTGCGCTTCCGTGGTGACGTGTCCTACGCCAGTTTCGACTATAAGAACATTGATGCGTCGTCCCGCAGCCTCGGCTTTGTCGGTAACGCGCTCCTCGATCTGTCCACCAGCGGAGGCGTAAAGCCGTACGTGCTTGGCGGTCTCGGCGCCTTCAACGGCAAGACGTCGACGCAGCTCGGATCAGCGGCCGTGGTCTCGACCAGCAGCACGGATGTCGGTATCCAGGTCGGTGGTGGACTTAACTTCCAGCTCTCCGGCTTCTCGACGTTCCTTGAAGTGAAGTACGTGAACGTCTTCGCCGATGGCAACAGCACGGGTTACATCCCGATCACGTTCGGCGTCCGCTTCTAAGACGCGAATTCGAATGGGAAGGCCCGGTATCCTCACGGATACCGGGCCTTTTGTGCGTTGGGGGATACTGTTGGGCGGGACGTCCCGCCACCTTTCAGAAGTATGACTAGCCAGAATGCCCCCATCATCATCGTCGGCGCCGGCGTAGCCGGCCTCGTGTGTGCGATCGAAATCGATCGCGCCGGCCGACCAGTCGTTGTGCTCGATGCCGAGTCGGAGGTGGGCGGACGCGTGCGCAGTACGACGCGTGACGGCCTCGTCTTTGACCACGGCTTTCAGGTGCTGTTCACGGCGTATCCCACGCTGCGCAGCTACCTCGACCTCGACGCATTGGCGCCGCGCAAGTTCCTGCCGGCCGCCCGTATCGTGCAGGACGGCCGGGCGTCGCTGATCGGCGATGCGCTCAGCGACCCGTCGCTGCTGATCGATACCGTCATGGCGCGAGCGGTGCCGCTCGGCGACAAGCTGCGCCTCCTCGCCCTACGCCGCTTCGCCCAGCAGCTCTCGATCGACGACTGCTTCTCGGCCCGATTCGCCGGCGTGAGCACCCGCGAGTTCCTGGCGTCGCGCGGCTTCAGCGCGGCCGTGATCGACGGATTCTTCGCGCCGTTCTACGGTGGCATTCTGCTGGATCGCACGCTGGCGACGAGTGCGTCGGTGCTGTTGTTCACGTTCAAGATGCTGGCCGAAGGGGACACGGTGGTGCCCGCCGCCGGGATGGGCGCGCTCACGAAGCAGTTGGCAACGCAACTGCCCGCGGGCTCGGTGCGTACGGGTGTGGGCGTGCAGTCGCTCACGGTGCACGAGGGTCGCGTGACCGGCGTGGTGCTGGCCGGCGGTGACGTGATGCCCGCCGCGCAGGTCATCATGGCCACTGATGCGCCGGCGGCCGCACGACTGGCCGCCACGGCCGGCGTGCAGATCGCTACGCCGTCGGGCGAGCGCGGTACGACTACGTTGTACTTCACCACCAGCGGCCCCTCACCGATTCCCGGGCGCGCACTCTGGCTCAACGCCAGCGCGTCGGCGGTGATCAGTCACGCCGTGACGATCACCGACGTCGCGCCCGAATATGCGCCGCGCGGCGTGTCGCTGATTGCGGCCAGCGCCGTGGGTGATGCCGCCGATCGCTCGGATGCCGACTTGGAAGCGGCCGCGCGCCGGGAGCTCGCCGCCATGGCGAAGGCCGCCGGCGATGCCGCGGCCGAGGCGAAAACCGCGACGTTGTCGCGGGTCGCGATCTGGCGCGTGCCCTACGCCCAGTTCGCGCAACCACCGGGATGGCGGGAACACCGCCCGACAATCGCGTGTGGTATACCTGGACTGTGGCGTGCCAGCGAAGTGCTGCACTCCAGCTCCCTCGAAGGTGCGGCGCGCGGTGGCCAGGATGCTGCGCGGGCCGTGCTCCAGCCTCACTGACCTTTGGCTTCCAGTATGCGCCCTACACTCGTTCGTACCGCTGCGCTGATCGGCTCCTTCGCCGTAGGTGCTACGACGCTCTCCGCACAGTCACTGCGCGACCAAACCCGCGGCCCCAGCACCAAGACGCCCACGCACGTCATCTCGGTGAATCCGTTCCTGCCGCTGTTCGGCTACTTCCAGGCCGAGTACGAGCATCGCGTGGCGCAGAACGCGTCCGTCGGCATCTCGGGGTCGCACACGAAGTTTGACGACCTGTACACCAGCGTCGATGTGAAGCTGCGCCTGTATCCGCAGGAGCGCGTGCTGGAGAACCTCGGCATTTCGGCCGGACTCGGTTATGGACGGGTGAAGGGCCAGGATGAGAACTGCGGCGAGATCATTGAGCTCCGATCATGTGCGGACCGCAACGTATCGGAGTCGGCCCCCACGTTCGGCGTGGAAGCACAGTATCAGTGGCTGCTAGGTGCGAGCCGCTCTACCGCCGTCGCGATCGGTGGCGGTGCCAAGAGGTACTTCATTTCGGATACCAAGTCGTCGGGCATTGAGCGTGTCGTTCCGACGCTGCGGCTCACGATCGGGTATGCGTTCTAGCACAGTATCCGCGAAGATTCGCGTGCATCCGCGGTAAGGTTGTTGTGTTGAGAGAATTACCAAACAGCCTTGCCGCGAATTGCACGGATGACCGCGAATGAGGGTTGCTCCAAGTCAGCCGACACCGAGCAACCCGGCCACATCCGACAACCGATCAACGGTGACCACAGCACCCGCAGCCCGCAGGCGTTCCCCCGACACGATCTCAGCGTAACCGATCACCGTCATACCAGCGGCCGTCGCGCCTTGTACGCCGAGCGGGCTGTCTTCCACGACAACCGTTCGCGCCGGGTCGAATCCGAGTGCGCGCGCGGCGTGCACGAACAGATCGGGGGCGGGCTTGGGCTTGCCGACATCGACCGCTGAGAAGCGCTTGCCTTCAAAGCGCGACAGCAGCCCCGTTTTGCCGAGTGTCGTGCGCATCTTCTCGTGCTCACCGTTGGATGCTACGCCGTACGGCATGCCCGCGGCGTCGAGCGTATCGAGCAGCGCCACGATGCCATCGACCGGCTTGAGGTCGCGCTGCAGCGCCACGGTGACATTCGCGGTGAAGCGGGCCAACAGGTCGTCCGGCGGCGCGTGACCCATCATCTCGGTCACGATTGCCACGCAGCGTGGCATCGAGTTGCCCATGAAAATGCCGAGCGATTGCTCCATCGTCATGGGCAGACCGATCTCCGTGAGCAGTAGCGCCCACGTGCCGTTCGAGATGCGTTCGCTGTCTACCAGCACGCCGTCGCAATCGAAGATCACGCCGTCGACTGCGCCGCCGACGGCGTGGCGGAGCAACTCAGCGGAGGGGGAGTTCATTGCCGAGCGATGGGTCAGCGGGTGCGAGACTCGCGCGGGCGTGTGCGAGTTGACGTAGTACGGCCTCGGGGCCCGTGCCGCCATCGATGTTGCGGGCGGCGAGTGACGCGTCCACGCCGAGCGCTTCGCGTGCGTCGGAGCCGAAGAGCGCGTGCGCGGCGGTGAACGCCTCGGCCGGAAGCGTATCGAGTTCGATGCCACCCTCTTCCGCCTGACGCACCAGCGACCCTACGGCACCGTGGGCCTCGCGGAACGTGGCGCCCTTCTTCACCAAATAGTCAGCGAGGTCGGTGGCCATCATGGCGCTGGAGCAGGCGGCGCGCATGCGCTTCTTCTCGAAGCGGAGTTCAGCAATGGCACCCGCCATCGACGGCAACACCAGCAGCAGCAAGTCAACGGCGTTGAACAGCGCGCGCTTGTCGTCTTGCAGATCCTTGCTGTAGCCGCTGGGCAGTCCCTTGATCGTGCCGAGAATCGACACCAGGTCGCCCAGCACGCGCGCGCCCGAGCCACGGGCCAGCTCGAATACATCGGGGTTCCGCTTCTGCGGCATCATGCTGCTGCCGGTCGAGAAGCCGTCGCCGAACTTTACGAAGCCGAACTCGCTCGTGCCGTACAGGATCATGTCTTCGGCCAGGCGGCTGCAATGCGCGGCCGTCATGGCGCAGGCGAACAGCGTTTCGGCCACGAAGTCACGATCGCCGGTGGCGTCGATGCTGTTGGCCGAGATGGCGTGGAAGCCGAGCGATTCCTTGAGCAGCACGCGCGACACCGGGAACGCCGAGCCGGCGATCGCGCCCGAACCTAGTGGCATCACCGATGTGCCGCGCTCGGCGTTGGCGAAGCGGGTACGATCGCGCGACAGCGGCCAGAAGTGCGCGAGCAGCCAATGTGTGCCGCTAACCGGCTGGGCGCGCTGCAGGTGCGTGTAGGCCGGCAGCACGGCATCGGTGAGCGACTCGGCCTGCATGAGCAACGACTGCTGCAGGTCGGCGATCGCGGCGTCGACGCGATGGCAGGCGTCGATCGTCCATAGGCGCGAGGCCGTGGCCACCTGGTCGTTCCGTGAACGGCCGGTGTGCAGCTTGGATGCGACCGTGCCGGCCTCCTCGTGCAGGAGCCGGTCGATCATGGTGTGAATGTCTTCGTCGGTGGCCACCGGCTGGGCGCCGTCGGCGATCCGTTGACCGACGCGATCGAGTCCGTGCTGCAACGCGTCGCTCTCTTCGCGCGTGAGCACCCCCGCTTCGCCGAGCGCCAGCGCCCACGCCTTGGAGAGGCGCACGTCATGCGGCCACAGCCGGAAGTCGGTGCCGATGGAGCGATTGATCGCATCGAGGAGCGGCGACGGGCCGCCGGCGAATCGACCACCCCACAGCTTATGGGTTCCGGCTTCGGAAGTGCTCACGGCATACTCACGACAGGGTTCGAAGAAATGACGACGCGGGAAATCTAGACGGTCCGTTGGTGATCAGGCGCGCAGATAGGCGCGCAGTTTCTTGAGCACGCGCTCTCTCCCCTCGGTGGAGCGACAGATGATGAGCACCGTGTCGTCTCCGGCGATGGTGCCTGCCACGTCGGGCCACTCCAGTTGATCGAGCGCCTCGGCCACCGGCTGCGCGCCCGACTTGATTGTGCGGGCGACTACGAGGACCTGCACCCCTTCCACATGGGTGAGGAGCTGCGGCAGCATGCGCTCGAGCTGCGCGAGCTCTTCGTCATCAGCACCACCGTCCAGGAACGCGTAGCGGGAGCGCCCGTGGCTGTCGGGGATGCGGGCGAGGCGGAGTTCGCGCAGATCGCGCGAGAGCGTGGATTGCGTCACCTCCCAGCCGCGTTTGGCGAGCTGTCGTCTCAGCTCTTCCTGGCTGGCCACGGCCTTCGCTGCGACGATCTCGCGAATGACCTGGTGGCGCTGGTTCTTGTCGGACACGAGACAGACTCCGGCGAATCGGTTCGGCGCCGAATTATGCGCGACCGGGAGGAAAACGAGGCATCGCTGTGACACGGACCTGATTGACAGCGCGGCGATGCAAAATTATGCATTAATTGTGCATACTCTACCGGACTTCCCGCAACTCCCCATCACGACCGTTACCGAACCGACGTATCGCGTCGGCGTGCTTGGCGCGAGCGGCTACTCAGGGCGCGAGCTCTGCGCCCTCATCCTCGGTCATCCCAACCTCAGCCTCGCGTTCGCCACGGCGAATGCGCAGCGCGGCACCACGTTGCGCGTGAAGGCTGGCGGTCAGGTACACGCCATTCCGATGGTGGGTCCGGATGAGGTCGATCTGTCGAGCGCCGATCTGGTGTTCGCGGCCCTGCCGCATGGCGCGTCGGCGGAGTGGGTGGCGAAGGTGATTGCCGCGGGGCCGCGTGTGGTCGACCTCTCGAGCGATCTGCGTCCGGGACACGGCGGCACCGATCACCCGCCGGCCGGTGTTCCGCTCGATGCGCCGTACGGATTGCCTGAGCTCTTTCGCGCCCCGTTGCATGGCGCACGCGTGGTGGCCAATCCGGGGTGCTACGCCACGAGCATTCTGGTGGCGCTCGCCCCGTTGGCGAAGGCGGGTCTGATCGCACCGGGCGCGACGGTGAACATCGCGGCGGCCAGCGGCGTGAGTGGCGCGGGCGCATCGCCCAAGCTGGAACTGCTGTTCGCCGAGGTGACGGAGAACTTCCGCGCGTACGGCGTGGGCAATTCGCATCGTCATCTGTTCGAGATGCGCGCCAGCCTCGCCGCACTCGGCGCTGACTGCGATTTGCTGTTCACGCCGCACCTGCTCCCCATCGACCGCGGCATTCTGTCCACGATCTCGGTGCCGCTCACGCGCCCGATCGACGATGCGCTGGCGCCGTTTCGTGACATGTACGCCAGCGAGCCCTTCGTGGAGCTGACCACCGATCTCCCCGCGCTGGCCGACGTACAGCATCGCAACGTGGTGCGCATCAGCGCGCGGATTCCCACCGGCGTGCGTACGCCCACGCTGCTCGTGTTCAGCGCGATCGACAACCTGGTGAAGGGCGCGGCGGGTCAGGCAATCCAGAACGCGAACCTGATGTTGGGCTTGCATGAAGCCGCGGGGCTTACACGGTAACGGCGAAGTAAGGGGTACGGAGTCGGGGGTAGGGAGTCGCGTACTCCGTGCTCCGTACTTCGCAGTTGTCCCCGTACCCCCTACTCCGTACTCCCTACTCTGCAGTTATCCCCTTACTTCGCTGTTGATGTTCATCGTAAAACTCGGTGGTCGCACCCAGAACGATCCGGCACTGCCAGCAGCGTTGGCGGCCCTGTGGCGCGCCACCAATGGTGGCGTGGTCGTTGTGCATGGCGGTGGCGATCAGATCAGCACCTTGCAGCGTTTGCGTGGCGAGGAGCCGGTGTTCGTGGGCGGGCGTCGGGTCACGACGGACACGGCGCTGGAACTCGTGCGCATGGTGCTGTCGGGGTTAGCCAACAAGCAGATGGTGTCGGCGCTGGTGGCGGCGGGTGCGCCAGCGGTGGGCATTTCCGGTGAAGACGCGGCGCTGTTGCGCGCGGTGCCGATCGATGTGGCCACGTTCGGACATTCGGGCACGCCGGCGGTGGTGGATCCGAAGCTCGTGCACGCGCTGCTGGCGGCGGGCTTTCTGCCGGTGATCTCCCCGGTCGCAGCGCGGGAAGCGGAAAGCGGGGGCGGTGCGTACAACGTGAACGGAGACGACGCCGCCGCCGCAATCGCAGCGGCGCTCGACGCTGATGAACTGTTCTTGATGGCCGACGTGCCGGGTGTGCTCGACGGCGACAAGGCGCTGGTGCGGCGCCTCACGCTTGACGAGGCGCAGCTGTTGGTGACCAGTGGTGTAGCAGGAGGCGGCATGGCTGCCAAGCTCGATGCCTGCGCGCAGGCGCTGGCCGGTGGTGTACACCGAGTGCGGATCGGCGATCTCGCCGCACTCACTCTTCCCGAGGCGGGAACCGCGATCGTTGCGCGCGTGGACGCAACGGATGCCGTCTCTTCCAGGTAGCTGCTCATGACTTCGACGATGCCCTCACTCGCTGCGACCACCGCGTTCACGGCCAAGACGGCCGCCGAACCGTCGGCGCCGCTTTCGGCACTGCCCGCGATTCTGGGTACGTACAAGCGACAGGCACCGCTCTTCGTCCGAGGAGACGGCGTCTACCTGTTCGATGAGCACGGCAAGAAGTACCTCGACTTCGTGGCCGGCATCGCCGTCACGTCGCTTGGGCACAACGATCCGGGCGTGATGAACGCGATGCAGGAAGCCATGGCCACGGGGCTCATCCACACGTCGAACCTGTATCGAACGGCGCCGGGTGAGGCGCTGGCGCAGTGGTTCGTGGATCATTCGTTTGCCAGCAGCGTGTTCTTTGCCAACTCGGGGGCTGAGGCCAACGAAGGCGCGTTCAAGTTCGCGCGTCGGTGGGGTGGCACGCAGGGCTTCCCGCACAAGCACCACATCCTCGCGGTGCGCGGGGCGTTCCATGGCCGGATGCCGGGCACGTTGGCGGCCACCGACCGTCCGGCCTATCGCCTGCCGTTCCGTCCCCTCATGGGTGGCGTGACGATCGTGGAGCGCGACCTGGACGAACTCGCCCTGGCGTTGCACCCGGAGAAAGCGGCGGCGGTGATCGTCGAGCCGATTCAGGGCGAAGGCGGTGTGCGCGTGGTCGATCCCGAGTTCCTGCGCGGACTGCGCGAGCTCACGCGCGAGCGCAACGTGCTGCTCATTCTCGATGAGATCCAGTGCGGACTGGGACGGACCGGTTCGTTCTTCGCGCATGAACAGATCGGCGTCGTGCCCGACATGCTCACCATCGCCAAGCCGCTGGCCAACGGCCTGCCGATCGGTGCGATTCTCGTGAACGACAAGGTCGCGCGCGCGATGCAGCCGGGCGATCACGGCACCACCTTCGGCGGCGGTCCGCTGCTGGCGCACGTGGCGCATCATGTGGTGCAGCGGTTGTCCGACCCGGACATGCTGCAGCATGTCCGGGAAACGGGTGCGTGGTTCGGTGAACAGCTGCAGGGGATCGCGGATCGCACCGGCCAGGTGCGGGCCATTCGCGGCAAGGGACTGATGTGGGGTATGGACGTGCATGAGCCGGCAGCGGCGATCATCGGCCGTGCTTTCGAGAAGGGACTGCTGTTGGTCAGTGCCGGCGAACACACGCTGCGCTTCCTGCCGCCGCTGGTGATCACCAAGGCCGAACTCGCCGAGGGACTCGCTATTCTCGAATCCGTGTTCCAGGCCTGAGTCGTCGTGTACATCCCCCGTTCATTCGCCGAGTCGGATCGCGACGCACTGCACGGGTTCATCGAGCGTCATCCGCTCGGCGCGCTGGTGACGGCGTCGAGCGAGCACGGCTTCTATGCCACGCATCTTCCCCTGCTGCTCGACCCGGCACGTGGCGCGTTCGGCGTGCTGCAAGGACACGTCGCACGGGCCAACCCGCACCATGCGCTGGCCGCGAGTGGCGAGTCGGCGCTCGTGATCTTCAGCGGCCCCGACGCCTACGTCACGCCGTCGTGGTACCCGGCGAAGCAGGAGCACGGGAAGGTCGTGCCGACTTGGAATTACAGCGCCGTGCACGCGACCGGGGTGCTGCGCTTCATCGACGATCGTGATTTTCTGATGGCGCATCTCGACCGGCTCACCGACCGGCATGAGGCGTCGCAGTCGCATCCGTGGGCGATGCACGACGCGCCGCTCGACTTTCTCGAGCAACTCGCCCGCGCCATCGTCGGCGTCGAGATCGAGATCACGCAGCTCGAAGGCAAGTTCAAGCTGAGTCAGAACCGTAGCGAGGCCGATGTGCACGGCGTGATTACGGGGCTCGATGCGTCGGCGTCGGCACACGATCGCGCGGTGGCGGACGCGATGCGCGAACGCGCGCGCTCTGCGCCTCCGTTTCCGCCGCCGCGATAATTTTTGCGCGTGCCCTAGTGCATTCGCGCCGAATGCACAATATTGTCGTCGCCTTCACGTGCCTCCGTGAACGGTGCGGGAGATTCACGCGGTGCGTTCGCGTGTCGTCATCCGCGAAGCGCACCGACCTCGCGTGGTTCGATCACCGGCGGTGTTGCCCCTGTCCTGGCGCGTCGATCCGGCGACGTGCTCGAGGCCGGACAGGGCCGCTGGTGGAGCGACTCGGTAACGCCGAGTTTCCCGACGCTGCGCGTGACCGCAGCGCGTGAAGAGCACCCTGCGTAACTTCGGGTATGCTCGTCTCCAGCCCGATTCTCCGCGCATCCGCAATCGCCGCGTCGATGCTTGCCGTGACGTCGCTCTCCGTGACGTCACTTGCCGCCCAGGCCGCACCGCCCACGCTCGTCGTGCAGATCACCGTCGACCAGCTGCGCCCCGACTATCTCGACAAGTGGTCGTCGCAGTTCACCGGCGGACTTGGCCGTCTGCTGAAGCAGGGGGCGTTCTTCACGAATGCCTCGCACGATCATGCCACGACCGAGACCGCGCCGGGCCATGCAACGCTCTGGTCGGGACGGTATCCGTCGCATACCGGTGTGGTGCTGAACGAGATCGGCGTGGCCGACCCGCAGTCGCCGCTGCTGCTCGGACGTGGCGGTGGCGCGTCGCCGTATCGCTTCCGCGGCTCGGCGCTCTTCGACTGGATGCGCACGCGCGACCAGTTCAGCCGGGCGCTATCGGTGTCGCGAAAGGACCGCGGCGCGATTCTCCCGCTGGGGCGGGCCAAGCAGCAGGTGTTCTGGTATTCACTCGACGGTCGCTTCACCACCAGCCGCTACTACGCCGACACGCTACCGGCGTGGGTGCAGCAGTTCAATGCGCGCAACTTCCTGAAGCCGTACCTCGGGGCCGAGTGGAATACGCTGCTCGCCGCGTCGCAGTATCCGGAGAAGGACTCCGTAGCCATCGAGAGCCAAGGCAAGGACTTTGTCTTTCCGCATAAGCTCGACACCGAGGTGCGTGCCGCCGGGTCCAACTTCACGGACTTCCCGTGGATGGACGACATGACCGTCGACATGGCGCTGGCCGGCGTGTTGGCGCTCGACCTCGGCAAGGGGCCGACCACCGACGTGCTGGCCGTGTCGCTCTCGACCACCGATGCCATCGGCCACAAGTACGGTCCTGACTCGCGTGAGTTGCACGATCAGGTGCTGCGCGTGGATCGCGCGCTCGGCCGACTCATCGACTCGCTCTACACGCTGCGCGACTCCACCCGGATCGTCTTCGCGCTGAGTGCCGATCACGGCGTGTCGCCGTTTCCCGAGACGGCATTTCCCGGTGCCGATCCCAACCGCGGCCGGGTGAATCCGCAGCCTCTCATCGATGCCGCCCGCAGCGCGCTGGCCGCGCGTGGCGTGGAGGGCGATGCGCTCATGTTGCAGGCGGGGATCGTGTCACTCGATCGTCGTCGCCTGGCCGCCAAGAAGGTCAACGCCGACTCGGTCGTTACAGCGCTGCGCGGTCAGCTGCTCAAGCTGCCCGGCATGCTGCGAGTGGATCGCGTGTCCGCGCTGGCCGCTACGGCCGCCAAGGGCGACGTCATTGCACGCCGCTGGCTCCACTCGATTCCGACTGACTTTCAGGCCGAGCTCACGGTGACGTTCAAGCCGGGCTACTACTGGTACACCACGCGGTACGCCACGCACGGCACGCCACACGAGCTCGATGCGCGCATCCCGATCCTGTTCATGGGGCCGATGGTCAAGCCGGGCCGATACACGAAGACGGCGTATTCGGTCGACATCGCGCCGACGCTGGCGCAGATGCTCGGCATTTCGCCTACGGAGAAAGTGGACGGCCGCATACTCACCGAAGCCCTGCGCCGGCCGTAGGTTGACCATCATGAGTATCGACCGCGCCTTCGACGAGCTGCGCTTTGGACCGGCGCGCACGTTGAACCTGCGCGGGATGCAACCCACCGCCTCGCAAGCCACCACCCTCGCCGACTCTTGGCTCCGGCAGCAGCAGGTGCTCGGGGCAGACGAGGCGCTGGTCATCACGGGACGCGGCAACAACAGTCAGGACGGCTACTCGCCGGTGCGCGAAGCGATCGTGAAGCTGCTGCCGTCGCTGCGTCGCCGGAACGTGATCACGGGGTACGCCGAACACACACCGGGATCATTCGTGGTGGTGTTTGCACCGGTGCGTGCGCTGTTCGAAACGCCGAAGCGCCGGAGAGAGCGGGTGGTGGCGAAGCCGGTGCCGCCGTCGCTCAAGGCGCTGGACGAGGAAACGGTGCGTCAACTGCGCGACCTGTCCGCGATGTCGCTGGCCGTACTCGGCCTGCAGTCGCCGACGGCGCTGCAGCTCGAAGACGAAATGCAGCGCCAGTTCGCGGTACTGAGCGCGGCGCTGGCCGACGACGGCGACCGCGAGGCCCTGCTGCAGCAGGCACTCCTGCGTGCCGCGGAAGAGTACGAAGCGGGCTAATTCTCACTCCATCGGAGTTCCGGTCGTGTCCCACTTTCGATTTCCACCACCGCTCTCGCGCTCGGTGCTGACGGCGCTGGCGGCGTTGAGTCCGGCCGTCGTTTACGCGCAAACGACGAGCGCCAGCAGCTCGTCGATCGTCGGCTTCTCGCCGGCGTCGGCGCTCACGCAGCGTCGCCTCGAGCAGGCAGCGATCGGCGGACCGCTCGCGTCGCGTGCCAAGGCACATTCGGCGGCCCTGTCGAAAGAGCCGCATGTGGCGGGGTCTCCCGCGCAGGAGCGTACACGGGACTACGTGATCGCACAGATGAAGGCGATGGGTCTCGAGACGGAGATCCGCACGTACGACGTGTGGCTGCCGCACGCCACGAGCGTGAAGATCACGCGGATGGGTCGTGACACGGCCGTGCTTGAATTGGCGGAGCCGGGCATCGCCAGCGATCCCGCCACGATGCTGCCGCAGTATCTCACGGTGAATGGGTCGAGCGGCGCCGGTGTCGGCGAAGGCGAACTGGTGTTCGTCAACTTCGGCCTGATCGAGGACTATGCGTCGCTCGATTCGATGGGTGTGTCGGTGAAGGGCAAGGTGGTGTTGGCGCGCTACGGCCGGAGCTTCCGCGGCATCAAGTCGCGCGAAGCCGAGAAGCGCGGCGCTGTGGCCTTGCTGATCTATACCGATCCGCTCGACGACGGCTTCGTGCAGGGCGATGTCTATCCCGAAGGGCCGATGCGACCGCTCAAGGGATTGCAGCGCGGCAGTGTGTTCAACGGTACCGGTGACCCGCTCACACCGGGATATGCCAGCAAGCCCGGCGCGCCGCGCCTCAAGCCGGAAGACACGTCGCTGCCGAGAATTCCGGTGGTGCCGATCAGCGCCTTCAACGCCCAGCTGTTGCTCGATGGTGTGCGGGGCACCGATGTGCCGCGCAACTGGCAGGGTGGCATGGCCCTGCGATATCACGTGGGCCCCGGTCCGACGCGCGTGAAAGTGGAGGTCACCACCGACGCGGCCACCAAGGGCACCAAGCAGATCCACAACACGCTGGGCTACCTGCGCGGCACGGAGTTCCCCGACCAATACGTCTACATCGGCGCCCATCGCGACTCGTGGGGGCCGGGCGCCGCCGACAACATCAGCGGCACGGTGTCGGTGCTGGAAGCGGCGAATGCGCTGGCCGACATGGCGAAGCGTGGCGAGCGTCCGAAGCGCACGATCGTGTTCGCGACGTGGGATGCGGAAGAGTGGGGGCTGATCGGCAGTACGGAATATGTGGAAGAGGATTCGCTCCGCCTGAAGAAGGGCGCGGTGGCGTATCTCAATCAGGATGTGTCGGCCCAGGGGTCGCAGTTCGGCGGCGGTGGATCACCGTCGCTGCGGGCCACGTTGCGCGACGTGGTGAAGAGCGTGCCTGAGCCGAAGGGAAAGGGCTCCGTGTACGAGGCCTGGCGCGTCGTGACGGGCACGCGAGCCGACACCCTCGAGCCGCCGATGGGTGATCCGGGTGGCGGCAGCGATTTCGCCGGCTTCTACAATCATCTGGGCATTCCGATTGCCGAGTGGGGCTTCGGTGGCCCGGCCGGAACTTATCACTCGCAGTACGACACGTTTGCGTGGATGGAACGCTTCGGCGACCCGGGTTTCCTGTACCATGCGGCGTCGGGCCGGATCGGGGCGGCGATGGCGCTGCGGATCGCCAATGCCGAAATTCTGCCGTACGACTATGTCGAGTTTGGGAAGACGATGCGGAAATTCGTAGCGACCATCGATCGCGGGCTGACACAAAAGCAGTGGAAGGCGACGACCACGGCGCCGCTGTTGGCGTCGATCGCCACGCTCGAGCGTTCGGCGACGGCGTTCGCGACCAGACGGGATTCGGTGCTCGAGCGCGGCATCGTGCGCCCGCAGGCTGGTCTCGTGAATGAGTCGCTGCTGAAGGTCGAGCGTGCCTTCGCGCGTCCGTCGGGACTGAAAAGCCGGCCGTGGTATCGCTCGTTGATTTACGCGTCGGACGTCGACAACGGGTATTCCACGATGACGTTTCCGGGTGTGAACGAATCGATTCGCTACGGCAGCGAAACCGAGACGCAAGCCGAGATTGCTGATCTGGCAGCGCGGTTTACGGCGGCCGCGGCGGCGGTAGACGAAGCGCGTAAGGCGCTCGTGACGCCCGTGAAGCGCTGATCGTTCGGTTGTGTACGATCTCTCCGATCCGCGCTACGCGCGGCAGTTGGTGCTGCGGGGATTCGGCCCCGGGGCGCAGGAGCAGCTGGCCATGGCGCGCGTGCTGATCGTCGGTGTCGGCGGACTTGGTTCGCCAGCGGCCAGTTATCTCGCCGCCGCCGGCGTGGGCACGCTCTCGCTGGTCGATACCGACGTGGTCGATGTGACGAACCTGCATCGACAGCTGCTGTATACCACGCCCGACGTGGGGCGGCGCAAGCTCGATGTGGCGCGCGAGCGACTGCGCGCGATCAACCCGCAGGTGGTCGTACATTCGCACGACACGCGACTGAACGCGGCGAATGCGGCGTCGCTGGTGGCCGGGCACGATGTGGTGATCGACGCGACGGACAATTTCCCCACGCGCTACGCGATCAACGACGCCTGTCTCGCGCTCGGTATTCCGTTTGTGTACGGCAGCGTGGCGCGATTCGATGGCCAGGTGAGCGTGTTTGCGGCGTCGGGTGGACCGTGCTATCGCTGTCTCTTTCCCGTGATGCCCGAACCGGGGACGGTGCCGACGTGCGCCGAAGAAGGGGTGTTGGGCGTCGTGCCCGGCATCATCGGCTTGCATCAAGCCACGGAAGCGATCAAGCTGCTGACCGCCATTGGCACACCGCTGGTGGGTCAGCTGTTGTTGGTGGACCTGTTGGCGCAGGACTCGCAGCGTATTGCCGTCGCCCGACGTCATGACTGCGCGGCCTGTGGCGACGCGCGACCTCCCTCTCCCCCGTCCATGTCGATTCAGCACCTCAGTCCCGCCGATGTCGCCGCCCTGCTCACCGGCGACGACGCGCCCACCATCATCGATGTGCGAGAACAGTGGGAGTACGATCTCGTGCATCTCCCGGTCAGCACGCTGATCCCGCTCAGCACGCTGGCGTCGCGCGCCAACGATCTGGACCCGTCGCGATCGTACGCGCTGCTCTGTCACCACGGGATGCGCAGCGAGATGGCAGCGAATTGGCTGATGCAGCACGGGTTCTCTCGCCTCATCAACATCGATGGCGGGATCGACGCGTGGAGCATGGACGTCGATTCCACGTTGCCGCGTTACTGACGCGTTGCGCCAACGGGCAGCCGCATGATGTTCTGGCGCGCCGCCGCGCGCACGCGTTTCGAGGCCGCGCACGCGCGTCGCTTTCGCGTTGATGCGCAGGGCATCGTGCAGGGCGCGGCGGGCTTTACGTTGCCGGCGTCTACCGACCGCGGCATTCCGCGACGCGCGGTGTTGTTGCTGCACGGCTTCAACGACACCGCGCAATCCATGGCGTACCTGGGAGGCAAGTTGCGAGCGCGCGGCTGGACGGTGCGCGCGCCGCTCCTGCCGGGTCACGGTCGTGATCTCGCCACGATGGCTCGTGAGTCGCGCGCGGCGCGCTGGCGCGAAGCGGCGCTGACCGAGTACGATGTTCTCCGCCGCGAGTACGACACGGTAACGGTTGTCGGCCAGAGCATGGGTGGCGCCTTGGCGTTGTTGTTGGCCACCGAGCGTGCGGAGATCCCCGCCCTGGTGTTGCTGGCGCCGTACGTCGGCATGCCGCGCAACCTGCAATGGAAGGTGCTCGGTGCCTGGATCGCCCGATTGGCCTTGCCGTATCTGCGCAGTGTGGGCGGCGAAACGTCGATCCACGATCCAGTGGCGCGCGCGGCAAGCCTCGGTCCCGGCGTGGTCACGGCACGGACGCTCACCGAACTGCGTCGCGTGGCGGAAGACGCGGAATCGGCCTTGTCTCGCGTGTGGGCTCCCACGCTCTACCTGCAGTCGCGCGAAGATAACCGCATTGCCGCTCACGACGCCGAGGTCCATTTCGCCACGCTCGGCAGCGCCGACAAGCGACAGGAATGGCTCACAGGATGCGGGCATATCATCTCGGCCGACTATTGTCGCGACGAGGTGGCATCGCTCACGGCAGATTGGTTGGACGCGCACGTGGTGTGAGTCGGCGTTCGCGTCGCCATGCCGCAACGAGCGAAGTGCAACAATCAGAACATGGAGACCACGGATCACACTGAAACCGCCGCAGATCAGCCAAAAGCGCTGTCGGGGTATCTGTGCTGATTCCGTGAAGATCCGTGGTCTCCGTGTTCCGGCTGTCGCTGTTCGTGACCGTTCTCGGGCGTTCGCCAGAAACTGCCGCTATCCGTGCGAGCGCCATGGCTGGCGCGCTCGGTGTGCGGGGCTAGTTTTCGCTGACCGGCGGCACTGCCACCGGTGAAGCCCCACACCACAATTATTCCGCCGACCCGCACTCCGCGTGAAGTACACTCGCGAACGTGCCCACGTCCGCGTTTCGGAGTCAACGCATGGCTGATGTAACCTGCTCGCGATGTGGTCAGACCCGCGAGGGCTTCGAACGACCGCCGTTTCCCGGCGCCGTCGGTGCCAGAATCCTGGGGGAAATCTGCAAGGATTGTTGGGGGCAGTGGTTGAAGCAGCAGACCATGCTCATCAACCACTACGGACTCAACGTCATGGATCCGCAGGCGCGCACATTCCTCACGCGCAACATGGATGCCTTCTTGTTCAAGAAAGGCGATGCCGAAGACGTCGACACCACCAAGCAGGGCACGATCAACTGGTGACGTCGCGCGGTCGTCGCCTTGCCGCGCACGCCAAACGAAACGCCCCGCCCGGAATCATCCGGAGCGGGGCGTTCTCATGGCGACAGCGTGAAGCTTAATTCACGCCAGCGATGTAGCGGGCTAGTCGACCACAGCTCGCACACGTCAGCGTGACATGTGAATTCTGGGCCGGCGGATGCAACACAGGATCACGTTCGATGTGACCCTCGCAAGACGGACAGCTGAGAGGAAGTCCAGTACGGTCGGCCGCAATCAAGTGCAGCGCCTGCGCTGGGTTGTACGTGTTCGGTCGTGGCTTACGCATCTCGCCTCCTCGCGCAAAGTGCGCCGGCCATGTTCCAGCGGCCGACGAGGAAAAATGTAAAACACCCTTGCGAAATTCGGCACCATCGACACCAAAACTTCATTTCCAAGGTTAACCGTCTACCGGGAAAATGACGGTTCTTCATTCGGAACATCACCGTCGGACCGCGTGGTTAAGACCAAGACGCTCACTCCCACGGTGCTGGCCGACGCCACAACTTCCGACCCAGACGCCATGAGCGTTTGGCCGACACCTCGATGTCCGTGCCCGGGGGGAACAGCTCCGGGTCGGCCAGTTCGTCCACCATATCCGTGGCCTTCGCCGATGCCTCGTCGGCCCAGTGTACGATTTCGGCTTCCACCGTCATCGGTTGCACCGGACTACCGAACTCGAGTGCGCCGTGGTGCGACAAAATGAAGTGCAGCAACTCGTCGCGCTGGGCGACCGACAGCGAGAGGCTCGAGTCGCGCAGCTTTCGGTCGAACATCAGGGCGCCCAGCGTGACGTGACCCAGCAACATGCCGGTCGGCGTGTGTGCGAAGCCCTCGGGGGAGGTGGAGTACGCCTCGACCTTGCCGATGTCATGCAGCATGGCGCCGGCCACCGCCAAGTCGGCGTTGGCCTTCCGCACGGTCGTCGCGATCGTCTTGGCGATCTTCGTCACCTCGAACACGTGCAGTAGAAGGCCGCCGAGCTGTGAATGGTGGCCATTCACCGCGCCCGGGGTGCGCTCGAAGCGCACGCGGAACTCGTCGTCGGCAAAAAACAGATCGACGGCGGCCTTCACCGTTGGCGACGTGATCTTTGCGCGCAGGTCGTCGAAGGCGTCCCACACCCGCTCCGTCTCGACGTCGATCCGCGGCAGAAACTCCGTGGGGTCGAACTGGTCGGACGGCAGGACTCGGAGCGGTGCCGTGACCGTGAGCTGGCGCTTGCCGGCCCCCTTGTCGCCGAAGGTGCCGATGTCACCGATCACTTGGACAACCTTTCCGCGGTCGGCGCCGAGACACCAATCCAGCTTCTCCGACCAGATGGGGGCCGTGTCGATGCTGCCCGAACCGTTGGCCAGCGTGAGCACCACGAAGGGCATCCCCGCCTTGGTCATCTTCTCGGCGCGATCGCGCACGAGGAATTCATGCTGTACCCGGTCGCCGACGGCGGCGGTACGAAGATCAAATCTCGACATTCCGAAAACTCGTGGACCAGTCTGACGTAGGGAAGGTGAGCAGGTACCCTTGCGCGGCACGCCCATGATGGAGAGGCTTGAAGGTATGGCAACTAGTATGCGTCTTGATTCCGTGGCGCCGGAAACGCCCGCCAACCCCGAAGCGCACGCGCCGCGGCTTGACGAGGCGTCCTCGGCCGCCCTGCGGCTGTGGGTGGTCATGTCACGTGCGCACGCCGCCATCGCCGCGCATGCGTCGGCCGACGTGGCCCGCCACGGGCTGACGCTGGCCGAGTTCGGGATTCTCGAGGCCCTCTATCACCGGGGGCCGATGCTGCTCGGCGAAGTGCAGCGCCGTATCCTCGTCTCGAGTGGCGGCATCACCTTTCTCGTGGACCGACTGACTGTGAAAGGCTTGGTCGAGCGGCGCACCTGCGAGGCCGATCGCCGTGCCCGCTACGCCGCCCTCACGCCGGCTGGCACGGAGCTCGTGGCGCGGATCTTTCCGCAGCACGCGGCCCTCTTGACCCAGGTTATGGAAGGACTCACGGTCGACGAACAGACCACGGCGGCCGACATGATGCGTGCCATGGGGCTCTATGCTGCCGGCGGTGCGCACCCGTCCCACGACGCAGGCTGAACGACGGGGGGTTGACGCGAGCTGCCGGGCGCTTAGGTTCCTCAGTACTGAGAGTTTGTCATAAGCAATATGCGCTCTCTTCCACCTAAGTACTGAGGAAACAAGACATGCAGTGGATTCTCGACCCCGCACACAGCCAGATCCAGTTCTCCGTGAAGCATATGGGTATCTCGACCGTACGGGGCACCTTCCAGCAGTTCAGCGGCACGATTGACGAAGAGGGCGGCGTGGTGTCGGCGGTGCACGTCGACCTCGACGTGGCCTCCCTGAACACCGGCAGCGAGCAGCGCGACGGACATCTCAAGAGCGCCGACTTCTTCGACATCGCGTCCAACCCCAAGGCAAGCTTCGCGCTCACGACGTTCGAGCGCTCGGGCGACGACGTCGTGGCCAGCGGCAACCTCACGATCCGTGGCGTCACCAAGCCGATCACGCTCAAGGGCGATATTGGCGGCCCGGCGAAGGATCCGTGGGGCAATGAGAAGGTGTCGGCCGTGCTCGAGACCAAGATCTCCCGTAAGGAGTGGGGCCTCGTGTGGAACGTGGCGCTCGAAGCGGGCGGTGTGCTCGTGAGCGACGACGTGAAGCTGCACATCGACGTGCAGGCGCAGGCGGCGCCCACCGCAGCCAGCGCGGAAGCCGTTGAGGAAGTCGCCGCGGTCTGACGCATGGTGCAACGGCGTGCGTGGAGGTACGACCGCCGTGAATGCAACGGTCAGCAGGCCGCCGGTCGCGTGTTCATCACGCGATCGGCGGCCCGTTGTTTCTGCACGACACCGTCGAGGCCGAGTGCTGGCCGTGGCGCGCTGCATTCGGCACGTTGCGCGATACCACGCGCCGGCCGTCTCGGCGCGACATCACGTTAGGCTGCGACGCTTGCAGCATAACGGCGACGGGATGGGGGTTGATCGCCCGGGTGAACTGATTGTGCTCCAGCGGGTTGCGTAGGTTGGTGCGGGGCTGCACTGTCGTGCTATGCTGCGGGGAAGTGCCGGTATAGCGGCGACTACGCAGGAATCGCCTGCGGTCTAATGGGCGTTAGCGCGACCATCACCTTGAATGCGTTGATCTCCCGAGCCGGGTGACCTCGAATGCGCTGGCAACACGGAAGTGGGAACGCCGGCTGCCGGCGCGCTTCACTTGTCTATTTCTTCGACCGCCTTCCAGGCGAAGCGCATCCGACGGTCGTGGCTGCGGTTGTGTTTGCGCGTCATGTCTGGCCTTCTGGCGCTCCGCCCGTACAGCGGTCCGCCGCACGGGGCGGCGACTGGAACTACGCCTGTTCAAGCGCCGATGGATGGGCTGGGCTCAGCTTCGCGAGAGGCGTCCTCGGTGCGAACGAGTACGAGTTTGATCTCCCCGACCGTTCACGCACGCTGGTCGGGATGGCTGATGTGAAGAACGGCGTGGCGGCCAGAGCCATCACGGTTCCCCGGATGACGGCCGACGCCTTCATAGAACATTGGCTGCAGGTGCGTATTCTTGTCGGTTTACTCCGGTCAGCGTTCGGCGGTTCGCCGTTCGTTTCCCGCAGCGAAGCATGGGCTGAGGAGGTTTGCGCATTGCCAGCGGTGGACCAGTTTCTTGAGGCGTGCGCAGCGCGGGCGCGCTAACGTTTCGCTGCTGCTGACAGCGACGATGCGGTGCGCCGTGTAACTGCGGCGCTGGCGCGCCTCCGTTCACGGCTGTTTGTCGATAGTCGCTGCAGCAGAGCGCAGCGTTGTGGCTGTAGAAAAAGTCTCAACGCACTGACGATAAAGGTCCCGAGTCGCGCGAAAACAGTTCTCGGTCATCTGATTCGGCAGTGATAACTGGTACCGCGAAGCGATTCGCGCGATACGCGCGTCATGCGCGAC